>JBAXKA010000098.1:0-1523 GCA_037137555.1 Candidatus Moraniibacteriota bacterium | reverse complement strand
GCATCCCAAACAAACCAAAAGCCAACGATACTGAATACGACAAACAACAGAAACGCAAAAAATTCAGGGCAAGGGCAGGTATAGAACCAATTATTGGGCATCTAAAAATGGATTTCCGAATGGCACAGAACTATCTCTTAGGTGAAAAAGGCATTCAAATAAACGCGTTCATGGCTGCAACAGCTTGGAATTTGAAGAAAATGATGCAAAAACTTAAAGAAGAATTTTTGTGCTTCATTTTTAGGATACTTTTTCGGCAAAAATTTATTTTAACCATAGCCTGAAAAATGACTTTATAAGGAGCGACTAGATAGTCGTTCCTTAATAAAGATATAAACACAAGGTGGTTAATATTTTGCGACACTTTTTTGCTTTTTATTAATGCAGGATTTTGTACCTTTGTCGCATAAAAACCTGCAAATAATGATAGGAAAATCACCCATAAAAAGTCAGCATGACATGTTTCGTCCATTGATGGAAGATTTCATTGACATGCGTCACGAACTTGTACTTCTTGGAAATAAAATTGATTGGAGTTACTTTGAGAATGAATTTGCGCCGTATTATTCTGACAAAGGTGCGCCAAGTGTTCCTATTCGCCTGATGGTGGGCTGCTTGATGTTGAAACATATGTATAATCTGGGGGATGATCGCATACCAGAGTTTTGGGTGCGTGATGTTTACTTTCAGCATTTCTGCGGCGGAGTATTTTTCGAACATAAATTCCCTTTTGACCCGAGCGACTTCGTTCATTTTCGCAACCGTGTAGGCGAGGAAGGAATAGCTAAAATATTTGCTTACAGTGTAAAGTTGCACGGGGATGATGTTGTAAAGAAATCGAAATTTGTATTGTCAGACACCACAGTACAGGAAAACAATACGAGCTTTCCAACAGATGCCAAATTGTGTAAAAAGGTGATTGACAAATGCAATAAAATAGCCGATAAAGAAGGGATTAAGCAACGGCAACGTTATACGCGCGAAAGCAAACAATTAGTGCGTGACACATACAACGGCAAGCATCCTAAACGTGCCAAAAAGTCAAGAAAAGCCAAGAAGCGGTTGAAAACGATAGCCAATACCCAATTACGGGAACTGGAACGCAAAATGAGTGAAGAGCAGAAAATGCAGTATGCAAAAGACTTTGATCTCTACAATCGTGCTGTCAACCAACAAAAAAATGATAAAGACAAGACATACAGCCTTCACAAACCATTTACACGTTGTATAGCCAAGGGCAAACCACATAAGCAATACGAGTTTGGTAACAAGGTAGGGTTGATTACCACAGGCAAAAAAGGAAAAAAAATCATTACAGCCATCAAGGCATTTACAGAAAACATCTTCGATGGACACACGATAGAACCACTACTTGATCAAATGGATAATAATGAGCTAAAACTACCGGAAGAATTGATTTACGATCGTGGTGGTAAAGGGAAAAAAGAAATTAACGGAGTCAAAATCAGCATCCCAAACAAACCAAAAGCCAACGATACTGAATACGACAAACAACAGAAACG
>JBAXKA010000097.1:0-1536 GCA_037137555.1 Candidatus Moraniibacteriota bacterium | reverse complement strand
TTTTTTGAGGTGCTAGGGTAAAAAAAAACTAACTTTGCGAAAATGCTAAGAAAAGTATTTACTGATCCTGAACATGGCAAAGTCCTTGTCTCTGATGCCGTAATTGTTTGTTACAAATCTTTGGATTCTGCTGTTTACATTTTCAGCTATAGCATTTGTAGTTGCTTTGATAAAATAGTTAAGGATGTTTTCCTGATGTTTTTTTATCATTTTTACAACCGCTTTAAATTCGTGAAGTTGACTTTCCTTTACTTTTTCGTACCATTTTTTCAGCTCTGTTACGATTATATTTTCATGTTTAAGTATGTTTTTAGAGTCATACCATTTTCTGAAATCATTACATAAGTCATAGGCTTTTTTGAGGCTAGGGAACTTTTCAAAAACAGTTTCCATGAGTTCTACTTGATAATCATTCCAACCTTCATCGTTTTGTGAAAGTAGATATCTTGATCGTTTGAGGAGCTCTAAATCTGAGAGAATTTGCTTGTCATTGTCATTTTTGGATTTTGTTTTTTTATTCTCTTTTGTTTCTTCCGAAAGCTGATTCATTAGTCTGTTTTTCTCGCTGATACGAACATCTTTAACTGAGTTTATAACGTATTGCATGACGTGAAATTTGTCCACAACAATGGTTGCTCTGGGGAAATGATCTTCACAAAAACTCAGGTAAGTTGGCGACATGTCACAACTGATACTTTCCACTTTTCGGGTAGTGTCGCCAAGATACGAAATGGCTTGATTTAGCTCTTTAATTTTCAGTGTTTCAACCAATAAGGCTATTTTTCCTGTTTTCTGATTGGTTAGTATAGTGAACATATCCTTACCGATTTGCTTGTCGTCGATGGCCATAATAGAACCCATATTTTCGGGCTTGGCAATGTAAACGGGTCTCTGTTTGACAATCTCACCGGTGATTTTATCAACGATGTCAATTTGGTTGAAACCCCAAATATTATCTAGCTTATCTTGCTGATAGCTGCTTAAATAATTGCGATAATAAACATACAAAAGTTTGGGAGCAATGCCCCACATTTTGGCCACAGTAGTCAGATTAACGGGAGAATCTTCAATCTTTTTCATTTAAAAATATCCCCAATTCGGGGACAATTTTAATGCCTTTTATCGTAAAATCATACTGGTTGCTGTGGTGAATTTTACTGCCACTGGCTTTCCAACGGCGGCGATATATTTTTAGATAAACGGGCTTGAGAGAAAAACCGTGACTCAAAACTTCTATCGGGTTACAAAATCCATCTAAGTTGACATGTTCTTCACTGGCTAGAGCGTTAGGAATTCTGTCTGTCTTTTCTCGTAATTCTATTTGCCAATTATCTTTATTCTCTACAACATCACTGATGGAAAAGTCGACCAGAATAAATGCGGGAACCATCATTTTGGAAACAATACGATATAGTTCGGAATCACCTTTTTGAAATTTTGTGGGTTGGGACATGAGCTTAGTTTTATTTTCGCAAAGTTAGTTTTTTTTTTACCCTAGCACCTCAAAAAAAGAAATAGCCCTTTTCTTAGCATTTT
>JBAXKA010000096.1:0-1570 GCA_037137555.1 Candidatus Moraniibacteriota bacterium | reverse complement strand
ATAGCACGGTATACGTTTGCGATTACGCTCCAAATAACCTTTTAGACGTTCAATAGCAGCAACATTTTTGATTTCTTCAGTTGGAATACTGGTCAAATATGCCTGCGCTTTGTCAATTAGCCCAAACCATAGTAGCGTCAACAGTTGTTTTAAATGCCGATTGCGGATATTTCGCCCTTTACATGCAAGACTTAAATCTTCCTTGAATTTTTTAACAACATGAAACCAATCTAATAGCAATGACAGATTCTTGTGCCATGAAAAAAAAGATACTATGGAGTCTTGCAGAGACCTCTGACCGTCGGTACACACCATGATTGTTAACCCAAGTAACCCATTATTCAACAAGAAAGCCAATGTGAATCGTAATATTTCTGAGACACTCCGTCCAGTCAAAGTGAAACCTTTACCGCTGTGTTCAATACGAGCAACAGTATTTTGTACGGTTGGTCGTTTGTCTTTTATTGGCTCTGACTGGCTTTCAAAATCTACTTTGGCGGCATCTTTTTTATTACGATGTTCCTTTTGTTCTTTTACTCCGACATCATCAATATGGACGTAAACACATTGATGAGGATTTTCATATACTTTATTATCGACAATGGTTTTTTTTACATTTGCAATGTCTTCAACAGAAAGTCCTTTTTTTGTCATATCTGCACAAACGGCGATTAGCGCAGGTTGCAACGCTACTTGTTCAATGAGGGAAACGTCTGAAATTGCTTCTATAATAGCACAATCCAGTTCTGGTACTCCAGAAAGGCTAAATGCATGTTTTTTAAGAATGTCTTCCGATTTTCGACTCATAAAATCTAATACTTTCAAACCCTCGGTCTCTGTAACATCGCGCAGTGTATTCAGAGGAGTGCCGCCGGTTTCCTGATAGCGACTTCGGTTTAATACATTGATGGTTTGTCTGTAGCTACGTTGTGATGCCCCGTAAATCAATGCAATCTCTTTAAATCCCCGACTTGGGTACCATTGACGACCTTTGTGCTCTGGAAATTGAGCAATACCTGCAAAAAGAGTTTTCTTCTTTCTGTTTATTACGTCGTACGTCTTAAATTTAAATCTACCAATCTCGCCGTCCACTTTATAAAGGCTGGAATGTTCTTCAATACAGCTGGCAGTTCCAGCTAACACAAGCTGGCTTAAGGCTTTTTTTTTGAAGCCTGTTCAAGATGCTCAGATAGAGCATTGCGTAATGCAGGATAAGTAGTTTGCAAAAGTGCACTTTCCAAACGGTCTATATTAAACTCGTCTTTGTTATCAATGATTACTCGAAAGGAACCATCATCTATTTTATCAACAACATTCTCAGCGGTAATATTCTCATCTGTTTCGTCAAAAGAAACATTGATTTTGATTTTTATATTGCGCATGATAACTTCCTCCAAATAAGGTAGAATTACAAAGGCATTATACCATATTTTTTAAATCGTACAGGTCGCCCGATTTGGCGTCAGACTCACGATATGTGTACCGCAGACGTTCACGCACGGTGTTGTAAGATTGGCCAAACATCGCTGAGAGTGAATCTGCTACAGCACTCAACGAACAAGATTTGGCG
>JBAXKA010000095.1:0-1583 GCA_037137555.1 Candidatus Moraniibacteriota bacterium | reverse complement strand
GGATAATGCTGAGACGGAGGCGAATGCGGCGGCGAGGTATAATGCGTTGGCTGGTAGGAATAGTGGTGCGTTGGCAATGTCAGCTATTAATTTTACTAATTCTCAATTTTGGAATGCCGTAATATATTGTCGTGATTTATCAGCCACTGCAGCTGTGGCAATGGATGGAAACACCTCCACAACATACACTGATTGGCGAATACCAACATTTGATGAGCTTATGGCTTTTGGTAATATTACCGAGTCTGCCAATCTTTGGACTTCTACGCCTGGAACAACCGTTGGCAGTATAATATATACAAATATGCTAGGTCAATGGGGTGAACAAGCTGCCGGCGGTGGCACTTTTGTTCGTTGTGTCCGCTAGGCATTTTACTCCTGCATTTTTGATTTTTGATTTTTGATTTTTGATTTTTTTTGTCTGAACCACTGACCTGCCTGCCGGTAGGCAGGTTATCGCTGATTTTCCTGATTGCACTGCTTACATTCTAGCTTGAATCGCAATTTTACCTTCCACAAAAACCTCGTGAGGAGTTAAATAACCAAGTCTTTTTCTTGGACGATTATTAATACTTTCAACCGCAGCATCCACGTCCTTTTGCTTTAGTGTACCAAACATCATTTTTTTAGGAAAGTATTGCCTGAGTAATCCATTAGTATTTTCATTTGTGCCTCTCTCCCAGCTATGATAGGGATAGGCAAAATAAATGGTCATTTTTGTTCCTCTCGCAGTAAGTTCATGCTCACTAAATTCAACTCCATTATCATAGGTGATGGAATATTTTTTATCTGCTGCTATTTTCAAGAAACTTTCAATAGTTTTTTCTTTTAAAAGTATAGCATTCTTTTTGAGAAATAGATCTCCAATTAGATAACCACTTTTTCTTTCCACATGCGTTAAAATTCCCGTTGTTTTCTCTCCACCTACAATCGTATCACCCTCCCAATCTCCAATCCGCTTTCTTTTCTCGATAACTTCAGGACGAGTGTCTATGCGTTGTTTTTTAGCATCCTCACGCTCTTTCTCGCGTTTCTTGGTTCCATGCCTCCGACGGTACTTCCCCTTTTTCTGCCTAAAATGTATTTTCCATTCAGTTTTTTCTTCATAGATAAACTGATAAATTGTTTCGTGACACACCATCCCGGAACACTCCGTTTTCCCCCTACCGGCAATTTGTTCAGGCGACCATTTTTCTTTTAACTTTTTTTCCACATAATTCCTAACCCCCTCATTTTTTAATAATATCTTAGTTTTTCTTTTAGCGACTTTTTTTCTTTTGATTGTTTGACTGTGTGCACTCCTGGCTTCATAGACAGTACCTTCGAATCTAGAAAGCTCACGACTCACCACCGATGGATCAACGCTAATATGGTGAGCAATATTTTTTTGTAGCCAGCCTGCACTAAGCAAGGTTTCTAGCTGAAAACGCTGTTTTAAGTTAAGCTGTGTATGGGACATCTTGTTTGAGTTAATAATTAGTTGGTTAGACCTAACTATTATACCTCAACACGAGGTGTCCTTTTGTTTAAATGAAACAGTGGGATAGCAACTCGGCCGATGATAATTCAAATACGGATTAAAA
>JBAXKA010000094.1:0-1653 GCA_037137555.1 Candidatus Moraniibacteriota bacterium | reverse complement strand
TAGCCTCCGAATTTCCGAAAACCCCCAGTCCGAAACCCGCCCGCATTCCTCCCCAGACCCCTCCTGCGGGCGGGAAATCAGCCGAGGCAGGGCGAATCCAAAACCCCAGACAAATTGTTTCGCCCTGCCGAGTCCATTTTATTAGTTTTAATCGTTTGGATTTTGCTCGAAATAGTTTCGAACTTTGTCCAACAAACACGGCAGGTTTATATTTCTTTCAAGAATTTCTCGATTTCTAATTTTGGGTTTTTCTTGTTTATGACTATTCTTTCAATTAAGGATAAAAATGCAAATTTCTTTGAATTTTTACCGAGCATTTTGAGCAGGGAAGCGAGTGAAACAAAGCCTTCACTTTTAAATGTAGCACAACCTTGCTCGTAAATTTCTTTTCCGAGTTTTCTGTTTTGTGAATGTTCACTTGATGATGTCGCGATAAAATCTGCAACACCAGCAGTCCCTAAAACAATATGTTCATTTAATTTTATTATTTTAATAATAGCTACCATTTCGTTGATTGCCACGGCAGACAGAAAACCCTTAGTATTATTTCTTTCACCAGACCCTTCTATTATGCCAATTCCTAAAGTATAAATATTTTTTAATACTGCTGATATTGCAACAGAATGAACATCGTGCTCGTATTCAAGTTTTAACTTAGTGTATTTAAAAAGCTCAGATACTTTATTGAAAACGATTTTATCTTTTGATGCTAATACTGCATAGCTCATTTTTCCTTCGCATATTTCAAAAGCAAACATTGGACCAGAAAGAAGGGCATATTTAACGTTTTTAACATCTTTTTCTATAAGTTCATCCATGCTTTTTTTTGAGGCGATATTTAATCCTTTAGATAGAGGTATTAGAATAGTTTTTGAATTTATATGTTCTACGATTTCAAGCAAAACTTCTTCTTCCACCCAAGATGGTATACACAGGAAAATAAAATTTGCATTTTTTGAACAGTCACTTAGATTTTTACCACTTTTATTTTTTGTAATATCTTTATCATATATTTCTATAATATTTTTTTTATTAGCCGGATTTGACTTCAAAAGGTGATAAATAGCTTGTCCTATTTTTCCATTTCCAACAATCAAAATTTTTTGTTCCATTATGGGATTATAACTTTATTTTTTAAAATTTCAAAGAATTTAGTATTCATGTTATAGTGAACAAACATGACCCCAGAAGAAAAAATAAAACAGAAGATATGGCGAATAATTTATAAATTTTTTCATTCAGGACAAAATGCTCTTTTGAAAATGGGGCTTATTTGGCATACTGACGAAAAACAAAAATATCATATCGGCTGGCTTGCTCGAGGTAAAACACTAGAAGGACTGAAAAGACATTTACATGAAAAATGGGGTTTTGGAAATCACTTTATAGCTTGGCCGGATGATGGTCAGGTTCTTTCTTGGAGAAAATTGGTTGATTTCAATGATCAATATCATTTACGGGTTTTTAAAAATGGTGAAATTCGAGGTCATTTTGAGCTAACCCCAGAAGGGCATCCAATTGATCACTTTACTGAAAAAGGTGAGCAAGACAAAACAGAAGACTTTTTGAAATTTTTAGGAAATTTTGTTGTTCAAAAAAAATATATTTCACATTTAAAAATAGATCCAGATGCTTACAACCCTGATTCTGAAA
>JBAXKA010000093.1:0-1754 GCA_037137555.1 Candidatus Moraniibacteriota bacterium | reverse complement strand
TTTATCTGCTTGTCAGGCGGCTTTTTTCGGCATCGGTGCTTATGCTACGGCCATACTTATCACCGCTTATAATTTTAATTTTTATCTGGCTCTTGTTTTGGGTCATACGAAATATTGCTGGACTAAACTAGAAAATCATGATAAGATAATTGTTGATTAGAATTAACAATTATCAATTATGACAAAAGAAAAAGAAATTTTAGAATTAATATTTCCGACAGGCACTTTTGAATGGTTTGATGTCATCGAAGGAAATATAGATCAAAATGATCTACATGTCACTTTGGAAGAAAAGAATATTCCTCCTTTGTCAGAAGAGCATAAAAATAAAAAAGTTATTTCCAAAGGATTTAAGAATATTACAATTACTGATTTTCCAATCAGGGGAAGAAGAACACTTTTAACATTCAAAAGGCGGTACTGGCAAATCAAGGACGAAGAAAAACTATTAAAAAGAGACCTTAAAATGAATTTTCCAGGTACGCAACTCGCAAAGGAATTTGCGGATTTTTTAAAAGAAGACGGCGGAAGAGAAAGCGGTCTCGCTGATTTCTATCGCAGAGTTTCAAAGAATCCCCGCGAGAGCATTTGAAAAACAATACAAGGATTACATAAGTGATTTTCATACATGGAATCAAAAAGATCACGCTGAAAAATGGTTATTATTTGAAGAGAATTTGGGTGAATTTTTAAGCATAGATGAGACGGCATTGTCAAATGGCGAGCTTTATACTATAGTCACAAACAAGGAGGCCAAAGGTAAAAAAGGTTCATTGGTAGCAATAATAGAAGGTACTAAATCAAGTAATATTATTAAAATTTTAAAAAAAATACCACAAGAAAAAAGAGAAGCGGTAAAAGAGGTAACGCTCGACATGTCGAACGCGATGGATATGATAATTCGATTCGCTTTTCCAAATGCTAAAATTGTTATTGACAGATTTCACACTCAGCAATTAGTAACCGAGGCCGTACAAGACATCAGAGTGGATTTTCGTAGAGAAGCAATGAAAGAGGAAAATGAAGCACTAAAAAAGGCCAGAGAAGAAAAGAAAAAATTTAAACCATTGCGCTATGAAAACGAAGAAACAAAAAAACAGCTTTTGGCTAGAGGGCGCTATTTGTTGTTCAAACCGAAAAGTAAATGGACTATCAACCAAAAACAAAGAGCTGTAATTTTGTTTAGAGAGTTCCCAGAATTAGAAAAAGCCTACGAACTTTCAATGATGTTCCGTGCTTGCTATGAAAACTGTAAAAGCATAGAAGATGGAAAAAGAAGTTTAGATAATTGGTTTAAAAAAGTGGAGGAGAAAAAAATTGAATCATTCCTTGTGCCAGCTGAAACGATCCGTTTGCATCAAATGAATATACTAAACTATTTTGTTAATCGAAGTACAAATGCTTCGGCAGAATCGTTTAACGCAAAAATCAAAGGCTTTAGAAGTTTGTTGAGGGGCGTCAACGATAAAACATTCTTTCTGTTTAGGGTTTCTAAACTATATGCTTAGTCCAGCTATATTTTGTATGACCCCTTGTTTTAGCTATTTTCGTTACATCGATAATCAGCATATTGGTTGGATTGATATTCAATAGACTCAAAGGAGATAACTACGCCTTAGGCACATTCGGCTTCAATATAATCACATTTGTGATTCTTGTGAACTGGCAGTCCCTTACAAACGGACCTTTGGGCATTTCTGGAATTAGGAGGCCTTTACTTCTTCAAAATAATTTGTATTTTTTAATTTTTTCTC
>JBAXKA010000092.1:0-1767 GCA_037137555.1 Candidatus Moraniibacteriota bacterium | reverse complement strand
ACGCAACTTTAACCAATTGAGGTCAAATCTAAATATATATTTTTTAGGAAAAGAGTACCCTGTAGCGGTTTGACCACTCCAACAAAAAAACAGATAACTTTGCAAAACAATAGCGCATAAGAAACCTGTTATTTCTTGGTAGTTACATTCCCATAAAGAGTTTGGTTCGGGGCACTTTTTTGAAATTTTAATTGGCTGTTAGGCATTTAGTCTAAACACCGTATAGGAGACCAATTTCAGATTATAAGTGCTCTTATGCGCTATTTTATTTTACAAATAGAGTAGCAAAGTTATGAAAAAAAAGTCAGAAAAAAACAGTGTAGTCAAAATGGGTAAAGGTTTACCCGTATTTAATGCTCATGCCGCAGGTATTGATATTGGCGATACGATGCATTGTGTTGCAATTAGTGACGGTTTGGGTGGTCACGAAGTAAAAACCACTTCTGCATTTACGTGCGACTTGCATGAGATTGTAGATTATTTGAAAATCAACGGTATTACCACCGCAGCAATGGAAAGTACTGGCGTTTATTGGTTGGCTCTTTACCTTTTATTGGAGGAGGCTGGAATAGAGCCTTATTTGGTGAATGCTTCACACGTAAAAAATGTGACTGGACGCAAGAAAGATGATACGGATGCCATCTGGATTCAAAGGCTTCACACTTGTGGATTGTTGCAAAAAAGTTTTCAGCCTGACACGGAAATTCGTTTATTGAGGGATTATACCCGTCAACGAAAAAATTTAATTTCCCTGAGTTCCGATTCGGTAAGACGTATGCAAAAAGCATTGGAATTAATGAATCTTAAAATTCACACTGTAATCAGTGATATTTTGGGCAAAACAGGGATGCTTATGGTTAAAGCGATTTTATCTGGCGAAAGAGATGCAGTGGTTTTGAGTAAGCTTCGCGACTCAAGAATCAAGGCCTCTGAAGAGGATATAATCAAATCGTTGCAAGGTATTTGGAGAGAAGAATATATTTTCATGTTAGAACAAGCGGTTGAAAATTATGAATTTCATCAGGCGCAAATTAAAAATTGTGAGACAAAAATACAAGCACAATTATTGAAACAAGTTGCAATAGTGAATCATGGGGATATTTCTTGTTTGGACGACAATTCAAAAAAAAAGAAAAAAGGAAAAACCAAGGGTAAGAAAAACCAATTTAATTTTTCAGTTTCTCCATATCTAAAATCACTTACTGGAGTAGATTTGTGTCAAATACCAGGAATAAGTGATGCCACAGCACTTGAATTTATTTCAGAAGTTGGCACAGATATGAGCAAATGGAAAAGTGCAAAGCACTTTGCTGCATGGCTAAATTTGACACCAAATACCAAAATTACAGGTGGCAAAGTTTTTAGCAGCAAATTGATGAATAAAAGGAACAAAGCTGGTCAGTATTTACGACAGGCAGCCTCAACTTTATCGAAAAACAAAACACCTATTGGAGATTATCATCGCAGAATGAAAGGAAAGCTAGGCGGAAGGGGTGCAACTCTAAATACGGCTCACAAATTAGCAAGGGTTATTTATACGATGTTGCGAAATAAAACCGAATACAATGTGATTATGGTAAATGAGAATCATGAAAATTACAAACAAGATAAGATTATGAGATTGGAAAAGCAATTAGAACGATTAAGAAAAGCCTCCTAAATTTAAGATTTGTATGGTGCTGTATATCTGTATTATACAAAGAGTTATATAGGAGTATTGATATTTTGGAGTCTTTGCAGCTTCAGGGTTTTGAGGTTGGATATACC
>JBAXKA010000091.1:0-1946 GCA_037137555.1 Candidatus Moraniibacteriota bacterium | reverse complement strand
CAGCGATTCAGCTTGAAAAATATTTTGTTGAAAATTAAATAGTTACACTAGTTGGAAAAATATTTTTTTCCGGCTATTTTTGTGCGTTGGGACATAAAGGGGCACAAGCCCCGGGGTGCTTTATTTAATTAGCATAATGTTCTCTCATTTCGTTCTTTTTTTTGCCATAAGGGGTTAATGAGCAACTTATGGCGTTTTTCATTAGTGCAAATATACATGTTATTTATTTGATCACCAAATATTTAACATGTATTTTGCATGTTTGTGCGCAAATATTTTGCATGTTTTTACATTGAGAGAACCATGTAAAAACACGACAGCATCGGAAAAAGGGAAAATTGTCCTGTCCAGCATTAAAAAAATCGTTAATTCCCACTTCCCAGAGCTTGAAAAATGTTCTAACCTATTGATTGACAATCGAAAACACAAGGCCTATTCGATGGCCGCGATTGTTCTGGGATCACTGTTCATGTTTATTTTCAAAGAAACCTCCCGCAATGCGTACAACGGCGATAGGCGCGAGACCACCTTTCGAAAAAACTTCTTCAAATACTTTGGTTTTGGCCTGCCACATGCCGATACCATAGACGATGTTTTGCGGGTTTTGCCACCCGTAGAACTTGAAGAACTCAAAGCACTTCTGATCAGGGGGCTTATTGAGCAAAAGGTGTTACGTAAGTTCCGGTTTCTGGGGAAGTTCTATTTGGTAGCTGTAGATGCTACCGGAATGGCAACCTTTGACCATAAGCACTGTGACCATTGCCTGACCAAAACCTCGAAAACAGGGATGATAACCTATTTCCATTATGTCTTGGATGCGAAAATCGTTACCTCCACAGGACTGTCAATTTCTCTGGCCTCAGAATTTATCGAAAACGACCCGGGTCGCGATTACGAAAAACAGGACTGCGAGCAGAAGGCTTTTGTCCGTCTGGCCGCAAAAATCAAAAAACATTTTCCCCGCCTTGCGATATGCATTCTGGCTGACGGACTTTATCCTAACAATCCCGTATTTGATATTTGTGAAAAAAATAATTGGCAATTCATCATTAACCTCAAAGAAGGCAACCTGAAAACTTTCCAAACAGAAGCCGGCCTTTTAAAAGCAACTGCCCCAAAATATGTTGTTCGCAAGGCGGACAAAAACACCATTACAACTCTTGAACATTCGTTTTTAAACGACATCGAATATTCCGGCCGCTACTTTTCCTGGGTGGAAAGCTTTGAAACCATTGTCGATAAAAAGGGTGCAACAATATCCCACAAACATTTCGTTTACATTACCAATATCCCTCAAGACAAACAAAATGTCGCAGAAACTGCCCACAGTGGGAGGCTGAGGTGGAAAATTGAAAACGAGGGGTTCAATGCACAAAAAAACTTGGGATATGAATTGGAACACAAGTTTTCGCGCACTTCTTTCATGGCAATGCAGAACTATTACCAACTATTACAAATGGCTCATACGATCAACCAGTTGGTCGAACGAAGCAAACAGGTAGTAGCCATACGGGAGGAGCATTCCAAGCAAACTATAGTTGACATATGGAAGAAAATGATCGCTTATCTCCTAATTTTCCCATGCGAAGAAAGTATTCCTGTCCCTTATCAACCGGGATAAGACCAGTAATCACGGTGTGAAAACCGTTGCGGAAAAACCCCATTCCCGAATCTGGGGAGAATCATCATCAACAGAAAGGAGGTTCAGGCAAAAACAAATACATATTGGTTTATTTTCATGGCAACAAATTGCTGCCAAAAGCTACTGCTTTGAACAATAACGTTCACAAATTAAACTCAACATCAAAAAATAGTTTTCCCTGAATCGCTGTTGAATAACAGATCATGATAATAAATGTAAATCAAAATCCATGCAGAATCCCCGCCACGCAGTGGCAGCATACCCCAGCCCAACGGCAACGCCTTGGGAAACATGGGTGAACGAA
>JBAXKA010000090.1:0-1960 GCA_037137555.1 Candidatus Moraniibacteriota bacterium | reverse complement strand
TGATAAAGCGGGGAATAGTGCGGTGAGGGAAGGGTGGGTTTTGGTGAGGTGAAATTATTTTATATTTTTGCTTATTTTCCCGTTCTATAGTAGGATAAAAATATGGGAACAGACTTGGAAGAAATAAAAAGCCGCCTGAACATTGTGGATGTTTTGGGTGAATATTTGCGACTAGATAAAGCTGGGACTAACTATCGGGCGCTTTGTCCTTTTCATAATGAGAAAAGCCCGTCGTTTATGGTTAGCGAAGAAAAGCAAATTTGGCATTGTTTTGGTTGTCAAAAAGGCGGAGATATTTTTTCTTTTGTGATGGAGATTGAAGGTTTGGAATTTCGCGATGCCTTGAAGCAATTAGCAGAAAAAGCCGGAGTGGAATTAAAAAAGATTGCTCCTGGTGCCGTTGAGAAAAAAAATCGGACGATGGAAATTTTGGAACTAGCCACTAAATTTTATGAGATTCAACTCTGGAAAGGTGCCGGAAAAGAAAAAATTATAAATTACTTAAAAGAACGCGGACTGACCGAAGAAACAATTAAACTTTTTCGTTTAGGTTATGCGCCAAACGGTTGGCGTAATATTTTAGAATTTTTGACTAAACGCGGTTATGCAGTGGCAGAAATTGAAAAAACTGGTTTGCTTGTGAGAAAAGACGAGGTAAAATATTATGATCGTTTTCGTGATCGGATTATTTTTCCAATTGCTGATTATGCCGGAAAAATTTTGGGTTACAGTGCGCGAGTAGCTCCCGGAGGAGATGAATCGCAAGCTAAATATGTTAATTCGCCAGAAACAGAGATCTATCATAAAAGCAAAGTGCTATATGGAATCGATAAAGCCAAGAGTGAAATTAAACAGAAAGACTTTGCGCTTTTAGTTGAGGGTAATATGGATGTGATTGCCACTAATCAAGCCGGCATACAAAATGTCGTGGCAGTTTCTGGAACAGCCCTTACACCAATGCAACTGGATATATTAAAAAGATATACTAAAAATTTGAAAATGCTTTTTGATATGGATTCGGCTGGAGAAGCGGCCACAAAAAAAAGCATAAAATTATGTTTAGAAAAAAATATTGCAGTCAGTATTGTGGAATTACCATTTGGAAAAGATGCTGCTGATGTGGCAAAAAATAATCCGGAGAAATTGCGTGAAGCGATTGAGAAGGCTAAGAGTGCAATGCAATATCTTTTTGATAAAGCGTTTTCTAGCTATGACAAAAATACAGCAGAGGGAAAAAAGAAAATTAGCGAAGCACTTTTAGAAGTAGTCAGAAGTCTTTCTAGCGATGTGGAAAAAAGTCATTGGGTGAAAAAAATAGCCGAAGGTTTGGATGCTCCCGAATCGGCATTGACTGATATGTTAAAAAAGACTAAGCTAGTAAATAGAATATCAGTGAGCAAAAAAAATCAAGCTGACGAAAAAATCTTAAATGATGATCGTCAAAAAATTGATATATTGCTTGAAGAACTCACTGGCTTAGCGCTTATTTCTGAAGAAATTTGGAAAGAGCTTTTGGAAAAAAAAGAAGACCAGGCTTGTTTTTTTCGCTTTAATTTATTGGAGGTAATGTTAAAGCGAGGGCTGGAATTTGACTTTAAGTTTGACAATTTAATAGGCCAAGTTGATCGGGAATTAAAATTGCGAGCAGAAAAACTTTTTTTCCGCAAAAAATTTCGACTAGGACTTAATAATAGTCTTGAAGAAATATCGCTAGAAGAAGTGAGCAAGGAACTGCCAGAAATTTTAGTAGAACTAAAAAAAGAAATTAAAAAAATAAAATTATTGCAAATTACTAAAGACTTAAAATTAGCAGAAAATCGGAAAGATGCGCCAGCCTTAATTTTTTTACGAGGAGAATTTGAAAAAGTGCTAGGTGAGTAAATTTTAATAAATTAGATTAAATTAATAAATTTTAAATTTTTATGGTTAAGGAAAAAAAGTTGAAAAAAATAAAAAAAAA
>JBAXKA010000089.1:0-1984 GCA_037137555.1 Candidatus Moraniibacteriota bacterium | reverse complement strand
TGAAAAAGTACGGTTTTGAGCAGGGCGATTTTGTGAAAGTGAGCGTTACAAAGAACAAAATCACGATTGAAAAAAATGTGGACACAGGGCTTTTGACCTGTATGGGAACGAAAAACCCCGCACTTTTGCAGATGATTGAGGGATTAAGTTTGACGCTGTAAGTGCCTGAAAAGGGCTGAAAATAGGCTTCTCGCTTCTTAAAACAAGGGGTGAAAAGCCGTTTTTGGACTACTTTTGTCGCGCCAAAAGTAGCAAAAGGCGCAGAAACGCCCGAAATAGGGCAGAGAGGTATGAAATATTTTGTAGTGTGATTGCTCTGGTCTGTGAAGATCGGAGCTTTGTTATATTAAAAAACATGTTTTATTTTATTAATTAGAGTCTGTCCATAAATAAAAAAAGTGTTCAAAAGATTTTGTTATATCATTATTATTGTGTATTTTAGCACCATAATTAAACGATGAAATTATGGAACTTCACAACGAATTAAAGCTACGATTTGACGACCCAATCTGGGCGTACAGTCCAGAGTTAGCACTTTTTGACATTTTTATTGAAAAGCACCCCGAAATAGTCACAGAAGTCGGGAAAGATGTTCTAAAGCTTGTAAAAAATAACGGCAAAGGTCGCCAAGATTCTCCTAGCGTGGAAACAGTCTTGCGAGCAGCAATTTATATGAGTATTGAAAAATCAACATATCGTGATTTGGAAAAAGACATGTGTGATTCTAAAGTATGTTTTCACTTTCTTCGATTGGAAGATGATCATTATTACAGTTTTAGTGTAATGCAGAAGTTTATCTCTGCTATCAAAGAGGAAACAATCATGCATATCATAAAGAATGTCAACAAATTAGCAATATCAGAGGGTATTGAAGACGGAAAAGCCTTAAGCTCGGACACTACTAATATTCAAACCGATGTACATTATCCAACTAACAATGCATTGATTTACGACTGTATTAAAACAGCGCATCGTCTGCTCAAAAAGATAAAAAAGGACAAGTCCGACCAAGACCGGTTAGATAAGATTCAGAAGAAAGCCAAAGAGCTGAATTACAAGATAAACAACACTAAAAAAGATGATCAACAACAGTTGTTTTTTGATTATATGACCATCTTATCGATGCTGATTGCTGAATCAAAAGATACTGTCAATGGCTATCCTGCGACCAAACATATTATCAAATTATCAGAATTTCTTGCTTCATTCGATAAAGTTTTCAACATGTCATTAAAGCATCAAATACTGTGCGAAAAGGTGCCTAATGCAGATAAATTATTCTCTATATACGAACCACACACCACTATTTTGGTGAAGGGGCAGCGAAAAATTGAATTTGGACACAAAATGCTAATAACCAGAGGGAAAAGCAATCTGATACTCGACCATAAAGTATTTGAAGATGTTCCAGCTGATTCCAATCTTTTGCTTCCAAGTATTGATAGAATTATCGAAAATTACAATGTACAGCCAACCGATTCATCCAACGATGGCGGTTTTGTCAGCAAAGCCAATATTGAAGGCTGTAAAGAAAAAGGTCTTATCAACATTGTTTTTACCAAGATAACAAAGAGCCTTAAAAATATCTCACAATCGCCTGAAATAGAGCGACAATTAAAAGTATGGAGAGGTACAACCGAGGCTGTTATCTCCAATTTAAAACGAGGTTTTGACATTCAACGCGTTCTCTGGCACGGATTTGAAAAATTCTGCGCTAAGATAGCATGGAGCGTTTTAGGTTACAACCTACGGGTTATAACAAACCGAATCTTAGAGTAATACAAACTCATTTTCGGTACAAGTAATTATAAATCAACAGAGATTGCTATGTCCTTACATGAACAAAAACAACTCAAGAAGCTTAATTAATGTATACATTTGTGCGTATGTGTAAATTTAAAATTTTGAACAGAAATCCTACTTCAAAAAAAATGTGATTGCAATTGCAATTGCTCAAAATGTGCCACTTTATGGACAGACTCTA
>JBAXKA010000088.1:0-2013 GCA_037137555.1 Candidatus Moraniibacteriota bacterium | reverse complement strand
GGAGACACCAATACATTAATAAAAGATGCCATCAAAGAGATCGGGCTCGACCCAAAACAATACGACCCAAGAAGAATCAAAAACATTATTAGCCGAGAGAAAGGAAAGTTCACAAATTTAAAAGATTATAGCGAAAATGCAAATGATTATTTAAGTAAAATTGTAGCTCAAGTTTGGAATATTTATGAAAATAAAAAAACAAAAGAAAATTCTTTAGACTTTGATGATTTACTTGTGAAGGCTACGAAATTATTAAAAGACAACTTAGAAATTAGAAAAATTTATCAAGAACGATGGGAGTATATTCATATCGATGAGTACCAGGACACAAACGAAGTGCAATATCTAATGTCACGACTTTTATCTGAGAAAAATAAAAATATTTGTGTTGTGGGTGATGCCGATCAGAATATTTATTCTTGGCGCGGAGCAAATTTAAAAAATATTTTAAGTTTTGAAAAAGATTATCCTGGTGCAAAGATAATTTTGCTTGAAGAAAATTATCGTTCGACTAAAAATATTTTAGAAGCTGCCAATGAAATAATTAAAAAAAATGTTTATCGTCCTGATAAAAATTTATTTACTAAAAATGAAATTGGTGAGAAAATTTCTCTCTATGAAGCCCTCGACGAAGGAGACGAAGCAGACCACGTCGCAGTAAAAATCTTAGAGCTTCTAGATGGGGTGGAGAACACAGACAGGACAGCAGATTCTTCCTTTTCGGGGTCTCTGTCTCCGCGTGCTCGCGGAGCGCTCACTCTCGGCTCGTCAGCCTGCGAGAGTCCCCAAAAAGAAAAATCTGCTATCCTGTCTGACATAGCTGTTTTGTATCGTGCAAACTTTCAATCGCGAGCACTCGAAGAAAAAATGCTTGCTTATAATATTCCTTACCAAGTGCTCGGCGTAAAATTTTTTGAAAGAAAAGAAATCAAAGACACACTTGCATATTTGCGCGCATCTCTCAATAGAGAAAGTCTATCTGATATAAAAAGAATCATAAATTTTCCAACTCGCGGAATTGGAAAAACGACTATTGCAAAAATTTTTGCGCAGGACATGGAAAATCTACCAACAAAAATGCAATTAAAAATAAATAATTTTTACAATACGCTCGACAGAATTATGGAAAAAATTAAAACTGAGAAAGCATCAGATGCAATAAAATTCGCTGTCAAAAAATCTGGTATTGAAATAGAGCTCTCTTCTGGGACAGACGAAGACACAGAAAGGCTTGAAAACATTAAGGAATTGGCAACTTTGGCCCTCAAATATGACAATTTAGAAAATGGTACTGGTATTGAAAAACTTTTGGAAGATGCATCACTTGCTTCTGACCAAGATTCAATAATGCATAATCAAGAAAAAAAGAAAGAAATAAACGGAGTGAAACTTATGACAGTGCATGCATCAAAAGGGTTAGAATTCAAATATGTTTTTATTACAGGACTTGAGGACGGCCTTTTTCCACACCAAAAAGACAACGAAACAAAAAGTGCAGAAGACCGCGAAGAAGAACGTAGACTTTTTTATGTCGCCCTAACAAGAGCCCGTGAAAAATTATTTTTATCATTTTCAAATTTCCGAACAATTTTTGGCTCTCGACAAATCAACGCACCGTCAGAATTTATTTCTGATATTCCAGCTGATTTAATGGAAAAAGGGGATGAAGACCCCGGAGTAAAAACAATTTATATATGATAGGATATATTGTGAAACTCTTTCTTGGCATACTTTTTATAAACCACACATAATTTTCTGCTGAAAATTTGCTATGCTCGGGTCGTCACCCTGCGCAATGCTTTCTAAAAAGCACGCCTGCGACAAGTTTCACAATATTTATATGATACATAAAGCAAAAAAATCAATGGGGCAAAATTTTTTAAAGTCAGAACCTGCACTTAGAAAAATTATTGAAGAAGGAGAAATAAAATCTGATGATATTATTTTAGAAATTGGTCCAGGAAAAGGAGCCCTTACAAAAAAACTTTTAGAATCTGCAGGTAAAGTTATTGC
>JBAXKA010000087.1:0-2111 GCA_037137555.1 Candidatus Moraniibacteriota bacterium | reverse complement strand
TTAAATCAATCTTGCTTTTATCCGCCTCTCTGCGTCTGATGTGACCATAGCTGCCTGGACTAATTGCTTTTTTATACTGCTCTGTTCTCTCTTTGCTTGTTAGACCGAAAAGCCTTTCAGATTTGTAAAACTGCTTTAACTGCTTTTTGGCCTGATCAAATGCTTTTTGCTTGAGGGTCAAATCTTGTGTAAGTTCCTCATGCTCAGTCTCGGTCTTTTTACAAACGGCCTCGGCACTTAACAATCTTACACAGTTGGTTTTGATTGGATTAGATGCATATTTAATCCTTGCATTAAAAAGACTCTGCTCCTTTTTCAAAAGAAGTGTCTTGTGTTTTGCAAGCAGTAGCTTTGTATCTTCCAATACGTTCTTTGCCTTTTTGAAGATTTTTATGAGCTTGTCGACTTTAGTTCCCCTTTCTCTGTGAAAACTAAAGTCCAATGGAATAAAGCTGCCGCCATCCCAAAAGCCGCAGACTAAAAGCTTATAGCCCAAAATAAATTCTCCACTGACGTGGTCATGATTAATACTGACCTTTTCAGTCTTTATACCAGTCTTTTTGACTGGAGTGTCATCAAATATAGTGGCTTTAATCCCGTCTATAATGGTACTTTTGTTTTGCAACATTAAAAATTGAAACCGTTTTGCGTGTAACAGCAGTAGCGATCTCCAATTGATAAACTCATTGTTTTTAACATCGTAATAAACATCCTTTTTACCCATTTCGAGGTCTGAGGGACGGATTTTAGCCTTGACCAATGCGCAGACACTCGCAAAGCCATAAAAAGGTAGAATCACAAGAATACTAACTAGGCTTGAAATAGCAAGCCCCTTGCTTTTTAAAACATCGAAAGCAGCAAGATGATTTTTCAAGTTAAATTTACCGATAACCTCCGACAAGGTGGTGGTCAATTTTTCCGGATTGCTAGCAAACTCTTCAATCTCTGAAAAATTATTTGTACCTTTGATTTGTTGCATATTTCCCATGGTTTTAGAATTAGTTGTTTAAGCTCCTCTAAGATAAGAAATTATGTCGAAATATGCAACTTTTTCAGAAAATTAAATGGCTAAAAATCAACTATTTAACATTATTTAGCTAAAATGAATTATGTTTGATTATGAGGAGGTTAGCTCCTCCGAAATGTTAGTTAATAACTAACATTTCGGAGAAGAATTCTCCTGGTTTAATCGGCACTCGAGCGCGCTAATATTTGTTAAATAGGCACTTTATTTTTAGTCAAAGTGCTGTTTCATATTATATTACGACATAATTTCCATTTTTTGTGGATTATGCCGATTTCTCAAGGACTCGTTGGGGTATCATTTTTAGAAAAATTGTGGCAACTTTATCATCCCTCATTATTTGTTCTTGTAATTCAATAAAGTCGATGCCTTCGATTGAAGCGATTATTTCAATAAGCTCCCAGATGGTGTCAATCATTCGTGAGACTAAATCCATTTCAACCATTTCTTTGCTTATAGCGGTAAAAAGCCCATCAAAGCTCTGTTGTGAGTTAATTCGCTTGTAGTAACTCAGCATGATGTGTTGCAACATGGTCACGGTAGTATCGGCTATTTGTGCATCAAATAATGTTGATTTACATTTTCCTAGATTGAGGTATTGTTTACATTCTTTAAAAAACACTTCAATACTCCAGCGAATTTGGTACACCCTCATTAGGTCTATAAAGCTTAATGATAGGTCAGTAGTGAGTAAAAGATGCCAGTTTTGAGAGCGTCCCATTTTAACAAAAAAGAGATTAACCCTGATACCTTTGTATTTGCAAGTAACTTTTATGTATTTGGCTTTTAGTTTTTTGCATGCTTTTACATCTGTCTCGTGTTTTTGCAAAAGCGTTTTTATATTCATTTCCTTGTTGGCTTGACAATCAAAGAATTTTTGATTGTTAATCTTTACCATCGAAACGAGTTTAATACTACCATTTTTCAAAGTAGATAATAGATTCAGTAATTCATGACAAAAGAACCAGCTGTCAATAAGCACATAATCAGGGATAAATCCGTTTTTTACGCTTCTTGTCAACATTGCAATCATTAAATCAATCTTGCTTTTATCCGCCTCTCTGCGTCTGATGTGACCATAGCTGCC
>JBAXKA010000086.1:0-2193 GCA_037137555.1 Candidatus Moraniibacteriota bacterium | reverse complement strand
ATGCGTGACTGCACGTATCCTATGCGCGACTGTACAACCTCCATGCGCGACTGCATCACCTCCATGCGCAACTGCACCACCTCCATGCGTCACCGTACCTCCTCCATGCGCAACCGTCGATGCTTAATGCGCAACTTTTCCAAACCGTAGTACGGCTTCAAGCCGTGCTACGGTTAAAATCTGCGCTATATTTCTTTTTTAATTTGTAATCTGCGAATCTGTGGCATTTTTTTTCTCTTCCACTCCGACCTGTCCCGCACCGAAGGTCGGGAACTCTAGGCATTCCGAACTCCGAACTTCTTTTTAATGTCGCCCCTTATAGGTATGCAAAATTAAAATTTAGAGATAAAAAAGAAAAAGCTAAACTTGCTGTGTGAGGAGGTTCGCCCCTTAGTGCATGACACTGTCCCAGAGATTCTCCCCACAGTCAAGTTGAGTTCGAGGTATAACCTGGTACATCGATACCGTATAAAACATAAGGATGAACGATGCTTGACTTTTTATTATTATTAATTAAATCAAAAAAAAATGGAGGAAGCCAATTTAGGAATTGATGTCAGTAAAGGTTATGCAGACTTTGTTTTGCTGGACTCAAACAAAAAACAATTAGAAGAAGTCTTTCAGTTAGATGATACTCGTTCAGGTCATGATTGTTTGAAAAAACAATTACAGGAAATGATAAAAGTTCATCTTCTGTCAAAAATTTGCTGTGCGGTAGAAAGCACTGGGGGTTTTGAAAACAACTGGTATGCAAGTTTAATGCAATGGAGTAAAACAATGCCATTGAAAGTAACAAGGCTGAACCCATCCGGAGTAAAGCAGAATATACATGCCGGTTTGAACCGGAATGTAACAGATGCGCTGAGTGCCCGTTATATTGCGGAATATATTATTGCACATCCGCAAGCAGTAACGTATGACAAGCAAAATGTAGAATATGCGTCTTTTCGCAGTTTGCATAAGCACATCAATCTGCAAAAAAAGCAACAAACACAATTAGTCAATCAATTGAAAGCGGTATTGTACAGTGCGTTTCCGGAACTTATGCGCTATTGCAAAAGTAGTGTTCCTGTTTGGGTTCTGGAAGTGCTGAAAAAATATCCATCAGTAAAACACATTGCCAAATTAAAACCGGAACAACTAAGTAAAATTAATCATGTGGATAATGACAAAGCCCAAAGCCTAATTAACAAAGCAAAAAGCAGTGTATCATCACGTGACAATGAAACTACCGCATTTTTAATTAAAAGTTTTGCGATTCAGATTCTTGAAAAACAAGAACTCGTTTTTGAACACAAAAAATTTTTAGAGAAAACTTGCCAGGGACCGGAAGTAACACTGCTGACCAGTTTGATAGGCGTGGGAGCTTACAGCGCTGCTGCAATTATGATTGAAATTGAAAACATTAATCGGTTTGAAAAACCTAATCAATTAGTTTGTTACTTCGGTATTCATCCCGAACTCAAAGACAGTGGGGATAAAATTCCGAAACATAGAATGAGTAAAAAAGGTCGTGCTTCCATGCGTGCCATTCTGTATATGTGTGCGCAAACAGCTGTAGTATATGATGAGCACATGAAGAAAATTTATCACAAACATCGTAGCAAAGGCAAGAATCATAAACAAGCAATAGGTGTGATTATGCAAAAAATGCTGAGAATAATTTGGGGTATGCTTATCGGTAATACAGTTTATAATGCAGAGATAGACCAAGCTAATCAGAATAAAAAAGTAGTTACAATAGACCAAACAAATAAAAAGGAATTAATCGCAAAAAGAAGATTTCAGGAATTGGATAAAGAAGCTCCAATCACTAACAAACAGTCGAAAAAAAGAAAAGTGCACTCGGAGTCTCAAGTGGAAGTATTCCAACAAGTACGAGATCATCCTCATGCACCGGGTGTAAAAATATAAAAATTTTTACAATTTTGTTTGGATTTGTACGGTATAACTCTGGGGCTGTTCTTAATCTCCCTTTACGGTGTCGGTGATGATAAGATAAATGTCCTCGTTGTCTTTTTTCATGAGGTATTTTTCGCGGCCGAAGCGTTCGAGGGCTTTGGAGTCGGTGCTGAGGGAGCGGACGAGGTCTTTGTTCTTCTGGATTTCGTCGGTGTAGTATTTTTTCTGCTGCAGCAGGGCGTTGAGTTCTTTGCGAGCCTGGAACTGGCTCAGGATATTATCGTTGTCGAA
>JBAXKA010000085.1:0-2250 GCA_037137555.1 Candidatus Moraniibacteriota bacterium | reverse complement strand
ACAGGTACTGGACTGGTAGTAACAAATAGCGGCAACGTCGGCATCGGGACGACGAGTCCAGTGCGCACCTTACATGTCCGTGGTGGTTCTTCCGGTGTTTCAATAAATGCTTATGGAGGAATGATTTTAGAGAGTAACACCCATCAAACCTTATCGATGGTTTCTCCCGCCAATACGCAACAATATTTAGGTTTTGGTGGTGGGGCGATAGTAGATGCATACATGGCATGGGAAGATGGCACTAGAGGCGAGAAACTTACCGTTGTCAATGGTTCAGCAGGTGTCTATCTGGCAGTTGGAGGAACAAGCTGGACATCAAATTCGGACATACGGCTTAAGGAGAATGTAGAAACTGCACAATTTTCACTTCAAAAAATATTAAAGCTTAGACCAGTAACATATAATTTAATAAGTGTGCCAGGAAATATAACGGAAATTGGCTTTATAGCCCAAGAAGTCGAGCCATATCTTCCAGAAGTTGTTGTAAAACCAAAGAATGATGATGGTTATTTTGGTTTGAATTATGATAGGTTTGCTCCATATTTGGTTGGTGCTATTCAGGAACAACAAACCCAAATCACCGGCATCACAAATAATCAAAATAAAATTGTCGAACAATTGACTGGACAACTAGCCGATCAAAGTTTATCAGTTGATAGTAAATTACAACTAATTGGATCAAGTCTAGATGAATTAACCATAAATCAAATAAAAAAAATTAAAGAGCAAATACTTGAAAATAAGGCTAGTATTAGCTCAGTATCAGCAGATCTTGAAATACTTCAAGATCAATATGCCACAATTCAAGATCAATATTCCACACTCTCAGAAATTCTTTTGGTGGCCGATGGAGTGTATGATTTTAAAAAAGGAATTTTGAAATCAAGCGGCATAGTCGCTGGTGCTTTCACTGTTAAGGTTACACCAGATAAACCAAAAACAATTGGTGAAGCATATATTTGCCCTGTTGGATTCACAGGAGATAATTGTGATATCGTTGATGCTTTGGCTGATGGAAAATCGGTTTTGGTTGATACGCTTGCCGTAACTGCCACTGCGAAAATATTTGTTACGGCTGAAAATGATACGGATGGAAATATTTGGGTGGAGAAAAAAATAGATAATTCCGGGTTCGAAATTTTCATAAAACCTCTTGTGCCAATCACTGAGAAGATAAAAATAAATTGGTGGATTGTGGAAAAAGTTTCAGAGTAAAGACGCAGCAGTGCTGCGTCTTTACGGGCCAACATCCATATCACGATTTGCTCGAAAAATGCCATTTCATTCTGAAATCGTGAGATATGGGCATTCTGAAATCGTGATATGACTAAATTCCAAAACATAAAAAAATCGACAAATTGTCGATTGAAAAAATAAAAATAAAATAATCAAACTAAAACGCTCGAATTTCCACTCCCAATTTTTGCTTGAAAACTTGTTTTATTTGCCGGATCTCCTCTTTCATAATCACAAACTCCTGCTTAAAATCCTCCTGTGCTTTGACATATCCGTCAATTAAAGTTTGAACATTATTGATGTCTGATTTTAATTCAGTTTCCAACTCATCAAATCGGGCATCAACATTGTTAAAGCGGATATTAACCCGAGTTGCCAATGTATCAATTCGTTCATCCATCTTATCAAGCCGAGTATCCACTCCGTTAAAGCGACCATCAATAGCCCCAAGAATAATTTGAGTCTGCTCCGCAAGATCTGCGTGAGTAACATATGCAATTTTAACTTTATTTTTCTTAATCATATTTCAATTTTAGCGTAGGGCTAAATTTATGTCAAACTTAATTTTAGTGGAAAATTTAACATCAAAAGTAGGAGAAAAATTGCCCATGAGCGTTGATAAAAAAGATGCTCCTAAGAAAAAATTTCTAGAAATAATTTGTCCCTATTGCTCCAGCGTTAATTTTGTTAAGCGTGGAACTCGTCAAAAGAAAAATGAAGTTGTGCAACTGTATTTATGTAGTGATTGCCGAAAAACTTTCACTCCCGGAAAAACTAAGGGCAAGCATTACCCAATTAGTGTGATTTTAGATGCAATTAGTTTATATTATTTGGGTTATAGCTTAGAAGAAGTGGTTGAGCGAATGAAAAAAATTATTAATGCAAATAAAACTGATATTGACACAAAAATGCTTGGCACAGGAACTCTTTTGGAATGGATAAATCAATACGAACCGCTGTGCGCCTTCGCTCGCATGCGACCATTTGCCCTAAAATTATTTTCTCCCGAGAAAA
>JBAXKA010000084.1:0-2298 GCA_037137555.1 Candidatus Moraniibacteriota bacterium | reverse complement strand
CCTGTTTCTAGTTTTAGATATTTTATGGCAGACACAATTTAGGGGACGGTCTCATGTTGTTATGAAGATGGATAATGCGTGGTGGAGGTTTAATGAAATAGGAGTATGGTGAAAAAAGATTATTCAAAAATATCACAAATTAAATTTGATAAAGGCTTTATCAAGAGACTGCTGGATAAATTAAAAGTTGGAAATGCGCGCTCAATCCATCTTAATGCGATTCCAGGTAGATCAGCAACACGATTAGATTTGTGCCAATTAGAAAGTGCTGATGATAATATACCAGAAGAATTTATTGAAATAATATTAAATAAGGAAAGTTTTTCTTTTGTAATTTCATATGACAAAATCGATTTAGGAAAAATTGACGAGGACGAAAAAAGAAAGCTTGCACTTATAACAAAAAGATTAAATTCTTTGGTAATAGAAAATACTGATAATTTTTTGGAATTTGGGCTTAAGAGTTTCGGCTTTGGCTATCCATTACTTATAAAGCGAGATCAGAATGATCCTTCTAAAATTATTAAGGCACCACTTTTTATTTGGAATTTGGATATTGAACGATCATATCGGAATAAGAATTGTTGGACAATAAAAAAAGAGGAAGATTCGCCAATTAAAATTAATGAGCTTTTGATTTCGCATCTTTCGAAGGACGAATCTATTCAATTGGGAAAAATTTCTAGTGATGTTCTTGAGGATGGTATTTTGGATAAGGAGGAGCTTTTAACATTGGTTAGCGATATTTTGTCACAGCTGAATGTTCAAATTGATAATTTAGATTTAAGAATAGAAAAATGCCCTGATGCAAAACAAATTGAAAATATTGCAAATTCTAAACCATGGATTCAATGGAGTGGAATTTTTGGGGTTTATAGGTCGCAAAATGAAACGATAATTCACTCAACTGAAGAACTGCTGGATAGATTTGATGAATTTGAAAGTGAAAATTTAGTTTTGGAACAATTTCAGACTTCAACAATGTCCGCCGTTGAAACTGATCCGAGTAAGGAAGAAATTGTAAATACGTTGACAAAAGATGAAATAAAATTAATTCAGGGTCCGCCTGGGACTGGGAAGAGTCAAAGTATTACGGCAATAATTTCTAATGCTTTAGTAAATGGTGCAACATGTTTAATTGTTTGTGAAAAAAAGACTGCACTGGATGTCATTCAGGCAAATTTGGAAAAAATTGGTCTTGATAACTTTGCCATTGTTGTAGATGATGTGAATAAAGATCGAAAAAAAATCATTGAAAAAGCAAGAAATATTAAGGATTCTTCACGCGAGATTCCTTTTCCATCGTTGGACTTCAAAACAAAATATAAAAAATTCTGCGAAATCAAGAAAGAAATAAATTCCAAATATGCTGAATCATTAAAAAAAGTTTTTGGTGATTATTCGTGGAAGCAATTGATTGGTTTTTATTTTCGATATTCTAAATCTGGAGAGTTGGAAAAAATTACTTCCGAACTTTCTTGTGATGGGTTGAATTTTAGTTATGAAGAATATTCAAAATATCTAGCTACTGTTGAGGAGGCAATGTTTCTCTATGCCGACCTAGGGGATGAGTCTGAGGATGCGTTCTCTATACTCAAGGATTCCTTATTTGTTTCAGAATATAAATGGGCGAAACACGAACTAGTTAAAAAGGAGACTAATAAGCTTTATGAAATATTAAAATCAGAAGGCTTATTCTTATCAGAAATCAATCAGTGTGATTGTGAAATAAACAGTGTTTCCTTATTCAAATTAGAATCCATTGAAAAATGCGAGTTTAATGTTGATGCCACTATCAAGAAAATAGAAGAAATTGTTGTATTGTATGATGAGGGCATAAGGTTGGCAGGAAAGGACTTTGACGGGGTGGGGTTTTGGCAAAACTGTAAACTTTATTTCAGTGGCCTTGCTAATATTGAGATTAAAAGAGCCTGTGCTATTAAGAGAGAAATTCGTTCGTTATTTAAAAATTTGTGTAGCACTATTCTTGAGATTGAAGGCTGTGGTTTTACTGAAATTGAATCAAAGATTTTTCAAGAGTTTAGCTCACTTCATAATTTAAAAGAATATATTTTTGAAACTCTTGAAAATGTTAAAAAAATAGAATCCAAAATTAGTAAAATAAAAGACATTAATTCTCATTTTAAATATATTGATGCGGGTATTGTTAATGCGATAAATAGTAATGTTTTTAGTTTTGAGGTAAGAGGCTATATCGACTTAGGTGACTTTAAAAAGGTCTCGGTGTATTATTCCGAGCTTAAAGATAAGATAAAAAAAGTTCATGAACATTTAGAT
>JBAXKA010000083.1:0-2300 GCA_037137555.1 Candidatus Moraniibacteriota bacterium | reverse complement strand
CCGCGCGGCCAATGCTAACAACTTAACTCTCCATATTTTTACAGTGCCCTCTTTTTATTCATTGTAAACTTATCCCTTAAGTATGTTCTGGCGCGCTCAAACCGTCGTCCTGGTACAATTGCAACTGGTTTTTTATGAATTTCTTTTATTAGATTTTTAAGCATTCTTTGTTTTTTATTTAAGTTATCTTCAGCAACGATTAAAATCAAGTTGTTTTTTAATTTTGCAATCAATCGCTTTTGATTTGTTTTGTATTCTAACTTCAGATTTTTTATAGAATTTTCATTTTCTATCATTTCATCAGAACAGGCTTTTGTCACTTCACATAAATTTGCTAAATATATGGAGGCATAAAAGTCCTGTTCAATAATTAATTTGCTGTCACCGGTAAAATTTTCGATTTCTAATTTGTTTTTAAGAAAATCATATCGCGTTTCAATTGCCCATCTTTTATAATACAGTTCTTTAAAGTCATTTGCCGTTAGACTCTCGTCAAATATATTTGTAATTAATTTTTCAATTTCTCCAGTTTCTAAAACTACCTGAATTACTCTGATATATATATCCTGCTTGTTTATTCTAACCTTAACTTTTCCGTCCTCGCTTTTAAAATCACTTATCGGTTTTAAAAAACTGCTGGAAACTCTCATTAAAAACTTTAAATTTTTCGCGCTTAATGTTTCGATAAGTTCCGAAGAAGGGTAGCCTCTATCAAATAGAATTAAATCATTATGACTTCCTAACATTTCAAGTTTTTTTATATGATCTACTGCTAACTTTTTTTCATTTGCTTTATATGGTTCGATTATTGAGTGTACTATTATGCCGTTTTCAACATCGTATAGACAGGAAGCTTGAGCTGCTGCTTTGTAAGATGCCTGATTAATAATTCCGCCGAAGGCATCTCTCATGGATTTCGAGTTGTTTAAAGTTAATATTGTTCCATCTATAGCAAGTAATCGGTATCCTTTATATTTATAAAAGTATTCCGGATTGGCATAAACATCATTTACTAATACATCATTCAACATAGTAAATGCTACTGGGAGGATTTTTTGTCGTGCTTTTAAAAATGCTTGTTCAGACATAGTTTCACTGGTCCTTTTTATATTAATTAAATATTCATCAACTTCAATTTGAGCTTCCTTTCTGAAGAAGTTCAACATGCAATACATTATATCAGAAAAATTCATTTTTCTGTTCCGACTAAAATCCTCAGCACGACGCCTAGCAAATAACAAAAATTCATAATTTTCGACCGTTTTTTTAAAAGATTCTAACACATTAATACTTCGCTCAAAAAGTTTCATTTAATCACCAATTTTTTCAATGTAATACATATATATGTATCCTTTTTGATTATTGGGCTGATTTTAAAATGTCAAGTAAATTACGCATTTTATATGAATTTTCCATTCTTTTTGAGGCGTAAATATATAACAGAAACGCTGAATGCAATAAAAACTGGTGAATAAGAAACAAGTACCAGGACGACGGTTTGAGCGCGCCAGAACATACTTAAGGGATATGTTTACAGTGAATAAAAAGAGGGCACTGTAAAAATATGGAGAGTTAAGTTGTTAGCATTGCGGACGCGGCGGGGGTTGAGCCGGACACGATTGAAAGTTTGGGCGTGTTTGGGGTGGCGTATAACGCGAAGAGCAAGCCGAAGGTGATTTTGACGTTTGACGACGGCTGGCAGGACACATACACCAACGCATACCGGATTATGGAACCTTACGGATTTAAGGGTGTCACATACGCCGTCAGTGATTTTGCGCAGGGCAACGACCCGAATTACATGCGGAAGTCGACTTTGGATGCGTTGTATGCGGCGGGCTGGGATGTCTCGAATCACAGCAAACACCATGAAAACTATAATATTACGCCTGGCGCCGATGCGCTCGCAATGAAGGCGAGTTATCAAGTTTGCCTCGACTACCTTTTGGGTTGCGGGTATGAGCGGAGCGCCCGGTTTTTGTGTTATCCGAATGGCGGATTTGATGATGAACTGATTCAATATATCAAGGAAATTGGGATTATCTCGGCACGCACGACGCGGATTGGGTTGAATCCACCGTTGCCGTTTGATGTGTATAAAATGAAGCAAGTTACGATTGGCCCGGTTACGACGTTTGGGGTGGACACCTCTAGTAACGACATGAAAGCGTCGATTGATCGGGCGGTTGCCTCGGGGCAGGCGTTGGCGGTTATGATGCACCGCGTCTCGCTCGATGCGGAAATGGAGACGCCAGGGGATATCACAAATTCGATAAAGACATCTGAGACCATGCTAACTA
>JBAXKA010000082.1:0-2355 GCA_037137555.1 Candidatus Moraniibacteriota bacterium | reverse complement strand
TAAGTGTACTAAGTATGTAGACTTCAAGACATAATCCTTCTGCACGGGGGCTCATTTCCCCCCATCTCCACAAAATTGACAAAAACAATAAAAAAATGCTAGTTTTTAGAAAAGTAGTTTTTTACATTGTTTGGTATTAGGGAAATTAAAAAGTTGCCACAACAACTTACTTTTGGTTCGTGTGGCAACTTTTTAATTATTAGTATTCACCCTAAATTTCTAAAACCATGAAGAAAATTTCGATTGTTCTTTTTTTACTTGTTATTTTTTGTGCATTTAATGCAAAAGCACAAAAACGATTTGAATCTAAACTAGGATTCATGTTAAATTTTCAAGGAGAGGTATTTCTCAAGGAAATTGATTATGGTGCCGGTTATGCTATCCCACTTTTTACTACAATCTCTTTTGAGAAGAATGGGTGGTTTGTAATACCAATATATGGTCTCACAATCACTGGAAATCCTGCGGACGAAACAGTAAAAGTCACTAATTCTTTTGGGGGATTCATTAAATATGAATTTCACAAAAAAATTGGGTTATATTTTATTGGGCTCAAAGATACCCGTGAGGATATATATAGTCTTGGGCTCGGTGGAGAATTGCCAATAAATAAATACGCAAATGCTTTTATTGAAATTGGAGGCGAGCACAAACATCATCAGTGGGAGCCAAAAATAATTGTTGGAGTCTCAATACCACTTACAATTAGGATCACCCACGCCCACGGAATAGAAAAAGAATGATAAAACAATAAGCCAAGATGGCGACCGCTCTTAAATATCGAGCGGTTTTTTTATTTCCAATTTTCTGATTTTTGTGCTATTATTTCGGAATGGATTTTAATTTTTTGAATCAAAAAGAAACACCAAATAAAGGCAAAAAGGGTAAAAAGGAATCAAAATTTTCTGGTTCTATTATGGGGGCAGTTTTGATTTTTATGCTTATCACAGCACTATATTTAGTGATAACAGGAAGCACAAAAAAAGAAGTACCACAAATTTCGATTTCTGATTTAGCAAAAAATGTTACAGATGGTATTGTGAAAAAAATTGTAGTTGCAGGAGAGGGTCTTGAAATAACTTATACTGATGACAAGATAAAAGAATCAAAAAAAGAAACTGAATCTTCTCTTTCTCAGACATTATTTAATTACGGAGTAAAACCTGAAGCACTTGCAAAAACTGTAATTGAAATTAAAAATGAAAGTGGATTTATGTATTGGATGGTAAATTTGTTACCATTTTTGTTGCCGATTTTATTTATTGTATTTTTCTTTTGGTATTTGTCTCGCCAGGTAAAAGGGGCGGGAATGCAAGCATTTACTTTTGGGCAATCAAAGGCACGTATCACTGATCCTAACGATAAAAATAATAAAGTAACATTCAAAGACGTAGCTGGGTGCAAGGAGGCAAAAGAAGAATTGAAAGAAATTGTTGATTTTTTAAAAAGTCCGAAAAAGTTTTTAGATATTGGAGCTAGAATTCCGAAAGGAGTAATTTTGACTGGCGCACCAGGCACAGGAAAGACCTTGCTTGCTCGAGCAGTAGCAGGTGAAGCAGGCGTGCCCTTTTTCCATTTATCAGGTTCTGAATTCGTAGAAATGTTTGTAGGAGTTGGAGCTTCACGGGTCAGGGATTTATTTAAGATGGCAAAGAAAGCAGCACCAGCAATAATATTCGTAGATGAAATAGATGCTATTGGACGCACTCGTGGTGGAGGCTTTGGAGGAGGGAATGACGAGCGAGAACAGACATTGAACCAAATTCTTGTTGAAATGGACGGCTTTGAGCCAAATGATAAAGTTATTGTAATGGCAGCAACTAATCGACCAGATGTACTTGACCCTGCACTTATTCGCCCAGGACGTTTTGACAGAAAAGTAATTCTTGATTTACCTGACCGCGCAGACAGAGAAGAAATTTTAAACATTCACGCATTAAAAAAGCCACTTGCTGAAGATATTAATTTGAAATTAATTGCAGAACGCACTCCTGGTTTTTCTGGAGCTGACTTGTTTTCATTGATGAATGAAGGAGCAATACTTGCAGCCCGTGAAAATAGAAAAAAAGTTTTTCAATTCGATTTGATTCGTGCAATTGAAAAAGTAATGCTTGGGCCAGAAAGAAAAAGTCATTTGCTTTCTAAAAAGGAAAAAGAAATTACTGCGTATCATGAAGCAGGGCATGCACTTGTTGCTTCAGTTCTTCCAAACGCAGATCCAGTTCATAAAGTTTCAATTATCGCTCGCGGAAATGCTGGTGGATATACTTTGAAATTGCCACTTGAAGACAGACGCTTACAGTCTAAAAAAGAATTTATTGATGATATTGCAATGTCTCTCGGGGGATACGTAGC
>JBAXKA010000081.1:0-2609 GCA_037137555.1 Candidatus Moraniibacteriota bacterium | reverse complement strand
CTTTTATTTCTGATATTAAAAACGAACATATCTTTGAAGATATTTTAGATTTTTTGAATAAAAATTAAACAACATGAATATCGCAATCTTCACAAATAATTATTTGCCCAATCCTTATGGCGAAACCGTTTCTGTGGAGACATTTCGGGCTGAATTGGAAAAGCGGGGACATGTTGTGTATATTTTTGCACCAAAATGGAAAGATTATGTGGATAAAAATCTCAATGTTTTTCGTTATCCGGCAATTGATATTGAATTTAAATTTCGTTTTCCGTTGCCCATTCCATATTCTTGGCAGATGCGAAAAATTATAAAAAATTTGAAGATTGATATTATTCACGCTCAGCATCCTAATCTTTTGGGTTCAGTTGCTTTGCGTTTAGCGAAGAAGAAAAAAATTCCGCTAATTTTCACTTGGCATACACTCTATGATCAATATACTAATTTTATTCCATGTGTTCCCCAAAAATGGGTGGCAAAATATATTATTAAAAAAGCCACTGCCTATGCGAATAAGGCTGATGTAGTTATTGCTCCCACAGCTTCAATTATTCCCATTCTCAAAAAGTGGGGCGTAAAAAAAGCAATTATTCCCATTGCCACAGGCATTAAAAAGGCCGAATTTTACGGAGCCGAACGAGCAATAATTAGAAAAAAATATAATATTGCAGATGAGGAGCTGGTATTATTTTTAGTCTCCCGTTTGACAGCGGAAAAAAATATTGAGTTTGTTTTTCGCGCAGTGAAAAAAGTTTTATTAGATAATAAAAAAGTAAAATTTTTAGTGGCGGGGGATGGTTATCTTTTGCCAAAACTAAAAAAATATTGCGAAGTCAATCAAATTTCCGAGAGCGTAATTTTTACAGGTTTAGTTTCGCATGCTGAGTTGAAAAATTATTATAGTGCGGCAGATATTTTTGTTTATGGTTCGAAATCAGAAACTCAAGGCATTATACTACTTGAAGCAATGTATATGCACTTGCCAATCGTAGCCGTTGATTCAACAGGCGTCAGCAGTCTCATGCTCAATAAAGCCAATGGTTTTTTGGTGCGAGAAAATGAAAAAGAATTTGCTGACGCCGTTTTGAAATTGATTGACGATGCTGAATTACGCAAGCGTTTTGGCGAAGCATCAGGCAAAATTGCCAGAGAAAATTTCACAAGTGAAGTTTGTGCAGATAAATTGTTGAAGGTTTATGAAAAATGTCTGAACCTTGATTTGTAGGATTAAAGGATTAGCATGATTTGAATTAAAAAAGCATAATTAAGATAATTATTTGTGAAGATGTGCTATACTAGAATTATAATTTTTATATTAAAAAAATATGGAACAATATTCTCCGGAAAGAGCGAGTAATGCACCTAAATGGGACAAAGTTTATGCTGGAAATCACAATGAAATTCCTTGGAATTTTGAAGAAGCGCCGGTCTGGTTTCAAGAAATTATTCAGTCAGGCTGGGTCAAGCCTGGAAAAACTCTCGATGTCGGATGTGGATTAGGAAATTATGCTAATTATTTATCTTCAAATGGATTTGATGTTTTGGGCGTTGATTTTTCCCAAAAAGCAATTGAGACGAATCAGCACAAATAGCACAAAGAAAATCTCGAATTCAAGACATGCGACGCATTAAACCTAAAATCTCTAAATGCTAAGTTTGATTTTGTTCTTGATATATCTCTGTTACATCATATTAAGCCAGAAGATCGAAAAAAATATGCCGATTCACTGGCAAGCGTGACAGAAAGTGGGTCGAAGATATTGGTCTGTTGTTTTAGTGTCAATGATGAGATTTTTGACGGAAAAGGAGAATTTTATGGACCCGATACGGACACTACAACCTTTGTTTTATCGGAAGATGACATCAGGGAAACATTTAAAGATAATTTTAATATTGAGAAGCTTGAAGAACTTGAATATGGAAAACTTTCTAAATTTAAGGTTAGCGGAAACAAAAAAAGACATTTGGTTTTTATGATGAGAAAATAAAAACACCCTCAACATTTCTGCTGGGGTGTGTAACCGTTCAATTTTTTATAGAACGATGAATTTTAAAATTGTGCAAAAAATTCTTTGGCGTTAGTAACTTCCACAAAACCATCCGGCACAGGTGAGCCAGCCTTTGTGGTTCTCGCAAAAAGCGGACAACTGCCAGCAAAATTTGCGGCCATCGTGGCAAGATAGAAATCCTTGGCATTTTTAGCGTTGAATACTAACGCTGTTGCTTTGAACCCGCTAGCCATAACTAATGGCATCAACATCGGGTCATTCACCAGTATAATTTCCATTTTCGCTTCTATATCTGAGCAAAAAGCCAAAAATGCTGAGTCCACATAGTCTCTCGAGTTGTTGTGAACATCCACGATTATTACGACTTGATTGGGATTTCTCATTTTAATACCTCCTATTAGTTGCTTTGTTGCATTCTTTGATTTGCGAAATTGCCAAAAAATTACCTAAAATAGACTAAATTTTGGCAATCTCGCATAAATGTTGAAAGAACTACGAACATAAAAAAGTAGCACAAGTAAAGCTAAAAGTCAAGCTCACTCCAAGTAACTATTCACCTTTCTCCAACACCACACCAGGCATTGAGGGTAAAAGCAATTT
>JBAXKA010000080.1:0-2681 GCA_037137555.1 Candidatus Moraniibacteriota bacterium | reverse complement strand
ACAGCATGGGTGGATTGATTGCTAGATCGTATATTGAAAATGAAGGCTATCAAAACATTGATCAATTAATCACCCTCGGCACTCCGCATCGTGGTTCGCCAGAAGCATATTTGAAATGGGAAGCAGGGGAAGGTTTTTTTAATATGAGAGAGGGAATCATGCGACATAATTTTGATATGGAAGCATTGCATAACCAGAGCAATAATCTTTTTGAGTATATTCAGGAGCAAGTATTATCAATAAAAGAATTATTACCGGATTATAGCTATTTGTATGATACAAGTAAAAATTCTTTACGCACATATCACACTGATTATCCACGCAATACTTTTTTGGAGAATTTAAATGATGAAGCGAGCTTGGAAAATTTAAAAAAAGTCGATTTTACTAATATTATTGGCGTTACTAATAATAATCAAAATACTATTTCAAGAATAAATGTTGTAGATAGTGCCATTGAAGATCGATGGAGTGATGGTATGCCAGAAAATTTTTATGACAACAAGACTAGTCGAGGATTAGAATATAGCAAGGGCGATGAAACTGTTCCAGAAAGAAGTGCTGAAGATATTTTGGCTGATAAAACTTTAAAAACAAATTCAACGCATAATAATCTTCCGACTGTGGCTCAATGTGCTATTTTCCAAGAGTTGACTGGCATTGAAACTGAGTGTAAATCAGTTGTGGAGACGCATATTTCGAGCGTGCTGTTTATAGATATTTCTTCTCAAAATAATATTCAACTTGTTGATCCTAATGGCAAAAAAATGGGCAGAGACTTTGAACATGCCGGGCAAATTTTTAATGAAATTTCCGGCGCTTTCTATTCTGGCTATGATACGGAAAATGAATTTATTACTATTCCCAATCCAATTGATGGAGAATATGCCATAATAACTAAAGGAATAAATAGTAGTGAATATAAAATTCGGGTTACAAAAATTTCTGAAGCAGAAGATGGATCGCAATCAGCGACGGAATCGCTGGTAACATTTTCAGGTGCAACAATCCTCGATGGAGCTGACACGATGTATGTGATTGTGAGTGGTGACACAGTGAGAGATAAAAATCAAAAATTGGAAATTTCTCCGGAAGCAATACCAGCAACAACAATTGTAACTGCCATTTCAACTAGTGATAATGATAATGATAACGACAATGAGGATGATAATGATAAACATAAAGCTAAAACTACGGACAAAAAGAAAAAAATTAATTCCACCCCGGTTAAAACTTTTCTGGCAAAAGACAATCAGCAGTTGATCGATCTGAATTTAAATAAGCCCTTAAAAAATGCCAATAATGTTTTTGCTGATGCCAGTAAATTAGAAAAAACTTTTCCTGATACTGAGGTGTCTGGTGCGGAAACAAAGACGAAAAATAAATTTAATAAATTCTGGATAATTTTAGGAATAATTATTGGCGGTGGTGTTGGTTGGCATTTGACAAGGAGAAGAAATGGAAAAATAAAACTAAAATTAAAACAAAATAACAACAAACAAGAAGATTGAAATGCTTTGACTGGGGAGTTTTTGGTTTGTTTGATTTTGTGCTAGAATAACAGTAATAGAAATTGTGCAGGTTTAATTTTTTCAAAAGAAAGCTGTTTTGAAAAAGTATTTATAAATTAAATTCAGCAAAGTTTAAAAATTAAAAATTCGTCACATTCGCACAAAATTTTTGCGGAGGTGGGGGATGAAAAAAATATGTCAGATGATATTGGCATGGGAAATGCAATTGCAGATTTGTTTTATGTAGTGCTTGTTGCTGTGTGGATTTTTGGGGCAGTGATTTTATTAAAAAGAAAGTTTATTTTGGGTGCATTTTTTTGGACATCTTCTGTCGCGAATTTGTTTTTTTATTTTTATTTTATGGGTAATTATAGATTTTATCCTAGTATTTTTTATTCAAGCGTTAATGCGTATTGGCCAATCTTAAATTTTTTTTGGCTAGCTTACTTAGTGCGTAATCATTTTATAATTAAACATGTCAAAACAAAAAATAAATAAAATCATATTATTTATCAATTTTCTTTTTATCTTTTCTTGTTGTTATTTTTTTCCAGCAGAAGCTGAAGAATATATTGATCAAAATGAAGAATGGCCAACACAACTCGATATTAATGTTGATACTACATGGCACAAGGATGATAATCTCACATTCAATAAGCGGGTAACTATTTATCCAGAAGCGACATTGACTATTGAAAAAGGAGCTCAAATAAAATTCGGAAGAAATGAAGAAGATAATTTATTTGGTTATCTTGATATTTTTGGTGGGAGAGTGATTGCTAATGGAACTCAAGATGAGCCAATTAAAATTTCCACTGTTTCTCAAAGTGATAAATTTGTAGTTGAATTTAATGGTGTTTCTTGGGACGATGTTCCCATGGCAGAACCTTCTTTTTTTCGATATGTTGAAATATCTGGTGGCGGGCATGCCTTTGATGTGTATAATGGAGATGGAAAATCTAGTTTCTTACAAACAATTATCCCATCAGCCTATGCTACTGACAATGGATATGCGGCGATGCACTTTTTGGGTGGAAAAATGCATTTAGAAAATTGTCGCTTCAGTAATAATGATTATGCGGATGTTGGCGTGGAATACGAAGAGAATGAAAAATCTATTGGCAGTTATCTCGAAATAATCAATTCTAATTTTGAAAAAAAAGAAGATGA
>JBAXKA010000079.1:0-2844 GCA_037137555.1 Candidatus Moraniibacteriota bacterium | reverse complement strand
TCTCTTCGCCTACCACTTTCAAGAGTAGTCTCTATGCATGGAGTATCACTACAATAATAATCCCGTTCTATAGAACTAGTGCTAATTTCATCTCTTTATTCCAAAAATATCTTTCTCTGATATTGTTGCTTTTTTATAGTCTTCTGTTCTTTTTTTTTCTTTTTCAATAATCTCTTGAAATTTTTTGCGATCAAATGTTATTTCATTATTTTTAGTTTTTAAATATTCTGTTTTTTTATCCTCACTCCACTGATAATTATAAACATAACTATACCAAATATAAATGCAAAAAACAGAAAGCAGAATAAATAGTGCAAAAACAAAAAACTCAATCTTACCACTAAAAAAACAACGCACTTTATCAAGTAATAGCCCAGAGGAAATATTATTTTTAATTTCTTTTAAATTTAACATTATTCTATATACACAATTATATTAAGCGAACTTTTAAGTATTTGTGGCTCTTCTTCTGTTGCGGTTTCGAGATTATTTTGAACGGCTGAAGTTGAAGTCGGCGAAAGAAATATTGTTCCGCCAGAAGCGGCATCTCCTCTTATCGCAGAGCTATTTTTTCCAATAAAATCTTTTTGCAAATTAAATGAAATAATATTGACATAATATTTATTATTCTCCAATTTCTGCACAAAATTCAAAAAACTCTGATAATCCCCCGCTAAATTTAACTGCATAGAGATATGTTGCTTATACAGCAACCGATCCTCAATACTTTCATTTTTTTTCAACTCATCATTATTCGCGGTAGTTTTCGCTATTTTTTTAGTAACTAGCTTATTTTGTTCATCATCTAGCACTTTAATTTCTATCTTATTATTTGTTTCTCCTGCTAGTACTTCAATATATTTTATGAAATCAACTTTGCTATCTGATTTAAGAATTGTTCCCACGGCCTCTTTGTTTTTTTCAAATTCGGCATTAGTCTCGTCCATTTTTGGAATTCCCTCCAGTTTTAGTTTTTCTAAATTATTGTCAATTATTTTCTCTTGAATAAGATTCGCATTATTTTGAATTTTTTTTATTCCAAATAAAGCACCATAATAAAACAATGGCATTATTATAAATAAAAAGCTGATAATCGCTATACTAATCTTATGTTTTTTACAAAAATTTTTCATTTATTTTTCATACAACGCTCTTTTATTTCCAAATCAATTTGAAAAACCGTATCTTCCTTGGAAACTAAATTAGATAAGGGTAAATTAATATTATCAAAACACTCCTCTTTTGTTAAATTATCTCTAAATAACAACAAGTCATCTCGCGTCTTCGCTTTTCCTGCTAAATAAACTGCAAAATTTTTCGTGGACAATCCATCAATCGCCACATTATCCGGGATTGCATTTCCCAATTTAGCAAACAATATTGACCAATAAATTTGATCATTCTCTACGCTGGAAATTTTATAAATCTTAGAATTTATTTCAGCAAATTTATTTTCATAATATTTTATCGTTTCATATTGCAATCCACTCACTTCACTGCCCTTACTTTTTGAAACTAATTGCAAATTTAAATTGAGTAAATAATTGATGCCAAAAATAAAACCAAAAAAAGTTGCAAATACGCCAAAAGTTACAGTTTCCCAGCCTAAAACAGCTCGAAATCGCTTCGCTGTTCGAATTTCTTCTTTCTTTTCTGGTGGCAATAAATTAATTTCTATGTTCATATTTTTTTTCTCATTGCAAGACCAATTGCAGTGGCAAATTGCAAAGACTTTTCTTTGTCAATTATTGGCAATCGTTGTCCAAAATTCAAATTAATCCAAGGATCACCTATTAAAATTTTATTTTTTAATCTTTTTGTTAAATAGGGAACGAGTCCTTTCAGATTCGCACCTCCACAGATAATAATTTTTTTCACTTTGTCAGATTTATTATTTATATTTTGATAAAAATCTATAGTTCTTTCGATTTCTATCGCCAATCCTTCCAAATAAGAACTTATAGCATTGGATAATAAACCCTCGCCATGAAAACAATTAATGCCAGAGGAAATTTTTAACTTTTCTGCTTCTTCATTTCCAATTCCCATTGTTTTGGCAATCGCTTCAGTCACACCATCAGAAGAAAAAGGTACACTCGAAGTAAAAAAGGGAATATTACCCTCAACTATAATAAAATTAGTTCTTCTTGAACAAGCATCAACAATTAAAGCCACTTCAGTGCTATCAGATTGATCACTAATAAGACTTCTGGCAATCGCCACTGACTCCACTTCTAGACTGTGCACTTCCAACCCAGCCCCCTCGAGCACTTCCAAAATATCAGCCACCACTTCTCGAGAAATAGCTACGGTTAAAACATTTTGACTGCCAGATGATTCACCAATTAATTGCCAATCATAATAGACTTGATCGATTGATAATGGGATGCTAGCTTCAATTTCCCATTTAATTGCTTCGCCTATTTCAGCCTTTTCCATTTTGGGAATAGACAGTACGCGTAGAAAAACTTTTGATTCTGGCAATGAACAAATCACTTTTTTTGTATTTATTTTTTTTGGTTTAGTCGCTAAAACTGCCGCCTTGATTACTTGAATTATTTTTTGCTTATCTATTATTTTTCCATCTTCAATACAATTAGCCGGAATAATTGCACTGGAATATGCCCGAATAAAATCACCGGAGCTTTTTTTTTCCAGCTGTACAATCTTAGCAGAAAAACTTCCCAAATCAATGCTAAAATATTTATCTTCTAAATTTATTATATTTTTTTTAAAAAAATTCATAATTTAATTATAGCACACTTTTAAAAAAGTTTATAATTCTTCCCAAAGATCAATTGCATATTCCGTTCCAGTAGGAAAATATGGTGGCGGATAATATAA
>JBAXKA010000078.1:0-2927 GCA_037137555.1 Candidatus Moraniibacteriota bacterium | reverse complement strand
GGTTTGCATCATTTGATTTGGGAAGTGGTGAATAATTCCATTGATGAAGCGATGGCTGGTCATTGTGAAAATATTATTGTGCGACTTTTGCCAGACAATATGATTGAGATGGAAGATGATGGCCGTGGTATTCCAGTGGAAAAACATCCACAAACAAAAAAATCGACACTAGAAACAGTATTGACCGTGCTTCATGCAGGAGGAAAATTTGGGGGTAATGGTTATAAAATTTCTGGTGGTTTGCATGGCGTTGGTGTTTCAGTTGTGAATGCGCTTTCAGTTTATTTGCGAGCGGAAGTCAAGCGAGATGGAAAAATTTATGCAATGGAATTTGAAAGAGGCAAGCCAAAAAGCAAAGAACCGATTGTGGTTGGCAAAGCCAAAGAAACTGGTACTAAAATTATTTTTCAAGCTGATCCGCAAATTTTTCCAGAAATAAAATATTCCTGGGAAAGAATTTTGGCATATTTGCGTCAGCAATCCTATTTGACCAAAGGTATTAGTGTTAAAATTTATGATACTCGTGACGCTGAAAAAACCAGAGCTTATGGTTTTCTATTTGATGGCGGATTAGTTTCTTATATCAAATTTTTGAATCGCGGAAAAATAATTAAAAATGAATTGCCTTTTTATGCACGCAAAGAGCAGGAAGATACTTTAGTGGAAGTGGCTGTTCAATATACGGATTCCTACAAGGAGCATGTTTTTTCTTTTGCGAATAATATTGCTACATCTGAGGGTGGTATGCATGAAGCTGGTTTTCGCAGTGCTTTGACGCGCGTGATTAATTCTTATGCTAAAAAAACGGGATTGCTAAAAGATAAAGATGATAATTTTACAGCAGAAGATTTTCAAGAAGGTTTGACAGCGGTGATCAGTGTAAAATTGCGAAATCCACAATTTGAAGGACAAACAAAAGCAAAATTAGGCAATGGTGAAATTCGTGGAATTGTTTCATCAGCCACAGCCGAAGCATTGGCAGAATATTTAGAAGCACATCCAAATAATGCCAAAGCAATTATTGCTAAAATTTCCCTGACATCTCGCGCACGGCTGGCGGCTCGTGCAGCAAAAGACGCCGTGATTAGAAAGGGAGCACTTGAAGGTATGACATTGCCAGGAAAATTAGCGGATTGCTCCAGTCGTGATGCATCACAATCGGAAATATATATTGTGGAGGGAGACTCGGCTGGTGGATCAGCTAAGCAGGGACGCAATCGACGATTTCAAGCCATTTTGCCATTGCGGGGAAAATTAGTTAATGTCGAAAAAGCAACACTGGATAAAGTTATAAAATCAGACACACTAAAGCCAATTATTATTGCATTAGGAGCGGGGATTGGAGAAGGTTTGGATATTGCTAAATTGCGTTATCATAAAGTGATTATTATGGCCGATGCCGATGTCGATGGTTCGCATATTCGCACATTGCTTTTGACTTTTTTCTATCGTTATTTCGAACCACTAATTCGCAATGGACATATCTATATCGCACAACCACCACTTTATCGTTTGCAAAAAGGCAAAGAAGTTAATTATGCTTTTACTGATCGAGAGCGGGATAAAGTTATTGAAGAAATGAAAAAAAAGAGTGAAGCAAGCAAAAAAGACAAAGCGAAAAAAGCATTAGAAAAAAATCCAGAAAAAACACCAGAGATTATTATCGAAACCGATGAAAATGGTGAAGTGAAAGAGGAAGTTTCTGGCATTACTATTCAACGCTATAAAGGTTTGGGAGAAATGAACCCAACTCAACTTTGGGAAACAACCATGGATCCCATGACAAGAATGATGATGCGCGTTAATATTGAAGATGCCCAAGCAGCTGATAAAATGTTTGATATTTTAATGGGCACAGAAGTGGAGCCACGACGAAGATTTATTCAAACACACGCCAAGAGCGTAAAAAATCTAGATATTTAGTTTTCTAAAAACACAAAACCCCTCGGTTTAAACCAGAGGGGTTTTGTGTTTTTCTTAAGAAAAGTAGCGTTATACTTTAGCTTGTGTATATAAAGAGCAATAAAAATTTTAAATTAATGACGGTACTCGCAAAGCGTATTGGTGTAAATTTCCTAGTTGTTTATCATTAAGGTCTTTAGATTTTGCGATTGCATCTCCAATAAGACTTTTTGAAAATTCTACGGATGTTCCAATATTTACTCCTCCAGTATGACCTACATTTTTTCTGAGATAATCTTCAATATAGATTTTATGTTCCGGCGTGAGTGATGAATCCGCATTTTTTTCTAAATAATCTGCCAAGGCTTTGCGTGCCAATGTCGTTGTGCCATCGCCAGTTCCCGCTGTTTCAATAAAAGATTGTTCTGTTTCCTGACTTGTTGCGACAGAAGATGTTTTATTTGTATCAGCATTTTTGTCAGTTAGCTTAGTATCGTTTGCAGTATAGTCATCACCAGTAGTGGCATCTGTTGTTGCGCCATCATTCTTAGTTAAATCTTTAAGAATATCACTTTGCTCGGATTGTTCTTTTTGGTCAATATTTTGTGAGCGGTTGGAATAAGAATAAATACCAACAGCAATTACAACAACAATAAAAATACTAACAATTACGCGCAGATTATCTTGAAACCATTGTTGCAATGTTGATTGTTCATTTGTTTCACTTGACATATCTTCGCTTGAACTTTCCTCCTCGTTTGATTCTTGATTAAATTCCATGATCTTCACCTTCCTTTCTAGTTTAAATTTTTAATGTGCTTTCGTTGAAGCGCGATTGCACTCTTTCGCAATCGAAGGTTTCTAGTTTAAATTTTAGCAAGACACTGGCAATGGCGTCAACTAGACAAAATTGATAATTCAGGTTATCATAAAAACACTAAATTTATTAAAAAATATTAAATAAAATTTATTTTTTATTAATTATTTTTTTTGCTATTGCATAATTTTTTTATATACTATATAAT
>JBAXKA010000077.1:0-2973 GCA_037137555.1 Candidatus Moraniibacteriota bacterium | reverse complement strand
AAATTGCTTTTACCCTCAATGCCTGGTGTGGTGTTGGAGAAAGGTGAATAGTTACCGGTTAAATTTTCCCATTTTTGAAATCTATGCTAAGCTTATTTTTGTTACTATTAAATATTTAATAAAAATACATGCAAAACATCCAGGATTTATTTGACACGCTCCAAGTCACAAAAAAGGAGCAAAAAGAGATCAGAAAAGAATATAACGACACGCTGACAAATGCCAATGGCTATGTCGAAGTTTCTGATGAGTTGAAAAAATTAAAAGAAAAGAAAAAACAGATTGAAACTATGACCCAAAGTCGCATGGGCGAACGCTATGTTAAATTAGAAAATCTCAAAAAGAAAGCCGAGGAACTTGATCAGGCTATTACTGATGTGGCAATGTCAACTTTGATGGAAGGAAAATCCATTGAAATCAAAGATCAATATGATAATGCTTATGCGCCAACTTATAAAATAACTTTTAAAAAAGTGGCGTAAGTTTTTTAATGTTCTTTAATAAAAAGGAGGAAGAAGATGAAAAAATCCGTGTTGATTGTGCTTTTAGCAGTAATACTGTTTTTATTTGGCGTAATTTTATTGGCTAAAGCAATTGCTGGTGAAAAACTTTTTTCTGCAACAGGAAAAATTTCAATCTCAGCTCCCTATGTTAGCGAAACTACCGGAGAATATGTCTCTAGTGGAATGGTTACGCAACCAAACGTAACAATCACTCACACAAAATCAAAAATTTCCCTGACCGCTCTAGCAATTATTACTAGCGATAGCGTAAAAGAAGTTGATTTGCTTTTGGAAAAAACATTAGAAATAAAAGGAGCAACCGTAACTGGTGGCATAGGGATTTATGATGTTGAAAGAATTGGAAATGTAGATGGAGATTTTTTTGCTGTTTATGCCAACATTGATTTTCCCGAATTTCTAGGAATCATTCCTTTTCTTTATGTCGAATCTAACACACCAATCAGGGAAGAGTTTGGTGAAGGTGGAGTTTTGTGGAAAACTGGCATTAAAAAAAACTTAAAAATTACCGAGCAACCTATTGACCTTAAATTAGAAGTTGGCGGTAATGATGGAATTTATGGCAGTGCTCCGATGCCAGTAGCGTTTGCTCGAGGAATAATTTCTGCCGAGATCAATCTTGGCAAACTAAAAGTTATTCCATCGCTCACAATTCAAAAAGGCTTTGGCGGAATCGCTGAAGAAGAAAGAGTTATTCTGGGGATTTCTATCCCCTTTTGAAAAATACTTCAAAAAAATTCCCCTTTGCAAAATTATGCATTGGGGAATTTTTATTTTTTAAAAATAAAAAACCAGGCTTAGCGTACCTGGTTGCAGTTTTTTCACAACTGCTTACGATTGATTGTTTAGTTTATGGAACTTAAAGGCTATTTCATTTGCAAATACCGCTACATTAATTGTGTCACTCGACCAAATGACTGGTAACCGACCCTTTGCATTGGAAATTATATTTCCATAACCATGCGGAGGAAAAGTTGTCACAATCAATCGATTGCCCGAGGTTTTTTTTGAAATAGCAATCAACTTTTGCGCTCTTGATGCTTCATAGCAACAAACTACCTTAGCACCGCGAGCCAATAGGGCCGTTTTTATTTCAACTGATTTTCCCCAAGGTCTTTCACCGAAGACGACATCAATCTCTAAATCATTGGGGAAAAAATATTCTTTTTTTTCAATTTCTTTTGTTTTTTCCATTGAGAGATTGCTCGCACTAGCCTCTTTCAGCATGCTTGCGACTTCTTCTCTTCTGTCAGCCTTGACCGCTATTATAAATTTTGATTGCTTATTTTTAATTAGCATTTCAAAATTTGGCCGGCTAAGAAAGGCGTGAACAAGATTATTATTTATGCCTTTCAACAAAACTAGTGTAAGACATAAATCATCTAAATCACTATTTCTCCATGAATCAAAAACTAAAGCACAAGTTTTTGGCAACAAATCTTTGAGTTGCAAGAAAAGTGCTTCTCGTCTTTTGATTTTATTTTTTTCTTTTGTTCTGTCTTGGCCAGAGCAAGTTTTATTTTTTTTAACCGGCAACGGTACAAACAAAACCTCTGCAGGAAAAATTTCCGCTTTCTTTCTAAGCTTATCCAGAGATGCTTTTAATAAACCCAAGCAATTTTCTCGATAAGCTGTCACTTTTTTTTCCCTGTCTTGAGTTATGGCAAGAAGCGTTTGCAAATAACAATCCTTTGCGAAATCATCCTCTCCCAGCTCTTTTTTCAACTCGTCGCTCACTAACAAAGCTTTTTCTGCCAGTATATCTACTCGCAAATCTTCTTTGTCAGGAGCATATTGATTACAGATATCGCAAATAATTTTTTCTAACTTTTTTTGCGATGCTGTAAAAATAAACTCTCGCCAATTTACCAAACACAACCAGAACTTGCGTTGAAAGTTTATTTTTATATTATGGATAAATAGTTCCTGCGACAAAATACTCAAGAAACCTACTCGGAAAAAATGCAACGACAAAAACATTAGCATAATTATTGCTAAAAATATTTTGCCTTTATGTTTTGCATCTTCCCACCAACAAAGATGCTTGACTTTTCCGTAGAAAAATAAAGCATACATTATAGATGCCTGATTTATCAGACAATCTTTGCTGCGTTTAAAGTTCCACGAACTTTTGGCGAATTTCTCTGTTTTGCATTCGCCACCTCTAGCATGTGTCAGGAAATGAATGGCGGATATGGCAATACCATTTGCTCTAATCGCCCGCAACTCCTCAAAGCTATACACTAATGCAGGAAATTCTTTTTTAATTTCCTGATAATCTTCCAAGCTAAAACGATTAGCTTCCCTGAGCATTGCTTGCCAAGGAGCCATCTTGCTTATCAACTCAAAATCATCAGAAATAACTTCCTCGCCATCAATTTCTGGCAACTTATTTTTTTCATCCAATATTATACCAGAAAACTTCTCGTTAAATTCAAAATCAATATATCTG
>JBAXKA010000076.1:0-3099 GCA_037137555.1 Candidatus Moraniibacteriota bacterium | reverse complement strand
TGGATATTTTATTGTAATAAGAAGAATGACTTTGAATTATTTATTTTGAATTCACTTAAAAACTTTTCAATAAACAACTGGAAAAACTTATTTATGGCTTGGTACTATAAGGGTGCATTGCTGAATTATGAAGCTAACACTGATATTGGATTTCACAAATCAGATTCTAAATTGCAACAACTTGCTGTTTTGTATAATGAACTTAGTCAAGATCAAATACGACAAATTAGATCTACTTGGGGAGCTAAGCGAGACTCAAAAATTTCAACTTTTACTCATAACTTTAATACCATTTATAATTTACGCAAAAATAAATCTTGTGGTCGTCGAAACTCTCTTAGAAAAATAATTGAAACTGATTTTGAATTATTCACATCATTATTTCCAATAATCCTGACGAATCCTGGTGCAGCAAACGCGATATTGCCATTAAAACAGGGTATTTTCAATGTTGTTATTTTTGATGAAGCTAGTCAGTTAAAAATATCTGATACATTTACAAGTTTAATTAGGGGTCAATATAAGATAATCGCTGGCGATGAACATCAAATGCCACCATCGAATTATTTTCAAGGTTCATCTGAGCTTCTTGATGCTGATGGAAATGAAAATGATGAAAATTCAAATGAGGATGATGAGCAGTCTGTTTTGGCGGAAGCTGAATCATTGCTTCAGTTCGCATCAGATTTGAAGAATGTTAATAAATCATATTTAGATTTTCATTATCGATCAAATCATCCTGCACTTATTGAATTTTCAAATAGTGCTTTTTATGGTGGTAATTTAATTTCTTTTCCAGCGCAAGAGGTTTATAGACCAATAGAATTTAGGGCTGTGAATGGTCGATATGAAACAAGAACAAATCCAGCCGAGGTTGCTGAAATTATAAAAATTATTGAAAATGAAATTCATCCAAATAAAAAGGGTAAATATCCATCTGTTGGAATCGCGACTTTCAATATTAATCAGAGAAATTTAATAACTGAAGCATTGAATGCAGTTGCAGAAAAAAATGCGGAATTCGCAATAAAACTACAAGAATTAAGAGAGCGGGGTCTATTTGTTAAAAACCTCGAGAATATTCAAGGTGATGAAAAAGATATTATAATTATTTCTACAACATATGGAATTCAGCAGGATGGAAAATTTTCACAAAATTTTGCACGATTAAATAGGGTTGAAGGATATAAACTATTAAATGTTTTAATAACGAGAGCTAAGCATAAACTTTATGTATGCACATCAATTCCAAAAGAAAAATATCTTTCCTATCCTGAAATAATTAAAAATGAGGGAAATAATAAAAAAGGTATCTTGTATGCTTATTTGGCTTATGCTGAAGCTATTTCTAATCACGAGTCAGAATTGGCAGAAGGTATTTTGAGGATTTTAAAAGAGCAGAGTTTTGAAAAGCCTAGAACTGTTTCTACTTCAGATGGATTATCAGAATCGCCATTCGAGGAAGAGGTTTATGAATTATTGCTAGATCACTTTAAGGAGGAGGATGTTATCCAGCAGCACAAAGTTGGTGGATTTAGATTGGATTTTGTTATTAAAACAAAGACAAGGGATGTTATTTTAGAATGTGATGGGAAATCATATCACCAATCCGAAGAGGCGTATGCTCATGATATGTATAGACAAAAGGAATTGGAAAGGATGGGATTTATTGTTTATAGGATTTGGTCAACAAATTGGTTTCGGGACAAAGAAATCGAAATGAAAAAACTATTAGGATTTATTAAAACATTGAGTTTATAATATGTAAATATTTCAGAAATTTAAATCCACATTGACAGTATTTTCCACCCAGGATAAGATGAATATATACTTGAATAATCTTCGGGAGTGTTGTTATAAAAAAATAAAAAAACAAAATTATGAAAGTTTCGTATAGCGCTAAAAATTATGCTGGCGAAAAAAAGACGGGTGAGTTGGAAGTGAAAAATGAAAGAGACTTGGCAACTCAACTGCGTGCAGAGGGATATATTTTGACGGCGTTTAAAGAAATTGAAGCAGAAAAAAAAGGTGAGATGGAAATTGAATTTCTTGATCGCTTTTTTAGTATTTCCTTGAAAGATAAATTGATGTTCACACGCAATTTAAGTGTGATGATTTCTTCGGGCTTGCCAATTTCCAAGGCGATTAAAAATATTTCTTTGCAGACGAAAAATAAAAAGTTTCAAGAAGTTTTAATTAGTATTTTTGATGACATTCAAGCGGGAACAACTTTTGCTGATGGGTTGGCACGCTATCCCGGAATTTTTGGTGATCTTTTTGTTAATATGATTCGAGTGGGCGAGACGAGTGGCAATTTGGAAGAAATTTTGGAAATTCTGTCTATTCAATTGGAAAAAGAACATAATCTGACCAGCAAAATCAAAGGGGCGATGACCTATCCGGCTGTGATTATTGTGGCGATGATTGGTATTGCAATTTTAATGTTGACTTATATTTTGCCAAAGTTGACGAGCGTTTTTGCTGATATGGATGTGCAGTTGCCAGCTTCAACACGCTTTATTATTGGTTTGAGTAATTTATTGCGAGCACATGCCGTGGCGGTGGCGGTGGGATTTGTGATTTTTGGTATAATATTAAAATTTTTATTACAAACAGAAAGCGGAAAAAAAATAGTCGGCTTTGTTTTGATTAATATTCCGGTGATTAAAAATATGGTGATTAAAGTTAATTGTGCCAGATTTGCCAGAATTTATAGTTCTCTTTTGCGAAGTGGCGTCCCAGTTGTGCAAGCTCTCACGATTATTTCTAATACGCTGACAAATTATTATTATAAAAATGCTACAAAAAAAGGCATTGAAGATGTGCAAAAAGGTATTAGTCTTAGTCAAGTGATTGAAAAAAATCCCAAAGTCTTTCCTATGTTGATGGCACAGATGGCCCAAGTTGGAGAAGAAACAGGCAAGACCGAAACAGTGCTTTTGAAACTGGCGGAGTTTTATGAAGATGAAGTTGATCAAATTTCCAAAAATATGTCTTCGATTATCGAACCGGTCTTGATGATTTTCATTGGAGGTGCCGTCGGTTTTTTTGCCATCTCAATGCTTCAGCCGATGTATAGTTTGATGGATAATATTAAAT
>JBAXKA010000075.1:0-3127 GCA_037137555.1 Candidatus Moraniibacteriota bacterium | reverse complement strand
TTGTTGGGGTTGGGGTTGGTGAAGTTGTGTCCTGACATTCTGCATCCGTGTCATCCTCAAGACAACACCTTCCCACACCATCACCATTAGGATCATAGCAATCAAGATAGCCCTGTGTGCCTGGCCAATTAGTATTATAACAATCTTTTGGCGATTTAAACAGAAATACCTGACCACCATAACTCCCACTTAGTAAGCTAGGGTATATAGCGTTTATAGTAGTGCACACCTCCCCATGCATTGGCGATACACAGTCTCCCGAAAGCGGGTAATCTTTATTCCGACATTTGCCATGGAATGATCTATATTTTGCTGGATGAAAATATTGCGTGTATGGGGAGAGAACTGCTCCAAAAATGCCATTGCCATTTGATCCAGTATCAGTCATCCAGTTAATCATTTCAGGATTAGTAGGATTTAAAATAAACTTATCATCAATACAACTAAGCGGATAATCGCAAGCAGTAGAAGCTAAGCAAGACAAGCCACAAGTGTCCGGCAAAGGAGGTTTTACGCTTTCACAATTTAGACTCGACTTATTCCAAAAATAATTCTCAGCACAATAATAGACAACACCAACACCGCAACATTCTTTGATACTATCGCTCCATCGCTGACTGTCGGCAGGCTGACTTTGAAGGCAACCTGTTGTGTAGACCCAGTTTCCTGAAAACTGAAGATATTCAGAACCAGCAACAGCAGGAGTACAACTAGTAGTACAGCTTCTAGCAGCGTAACAACTCTCAGAAGATGCCGTCGCAATTACCCATTGAGCAACAGGCTGAAAATATGAATCTGGTGAACATGTCCACCTAAATGAAGTTGTTCCTTGATAAAAACCAGACATCCTACCTGATGAGCAAAGTTCTGAAGCTGTAGGAATCGAGCAAGAACTTTTTGTATTAATACTTCCACAAATTCCATCTAATCCTATGCAATGATTTAATTTGCAACTACTGCTACACCGACTAAGCTGGCAATTATCACTATTCTTAATCCCTCCATAAATATCTGGATCAGGCTTCGGAGTAATACCATCTATACCATCACATTCCTCGAGACCTTCTCGCTTACCATTTCCACAAACACCTGCCTCTGGCGATGGTGCTTTCACATTCGCTCCAGCATAACCAGTTCTACCAGGCTTGTCTTTGTAATATGCAGTGATTGCACATTTACCCTTCATGTACGACGAGACTGCTCCTAAATCATACCCGGCACTATTGGCGGAAACATTATCATCACGGAAAGTATCATTAGTACCAAATAAATCCACGCAAAATAATTTCCCGGATGTAGCATCTGCTGTTTCCCATTTCAAATATTGCTTATCACCAATTGCATATTCTTTTTTATCAAAAGAAATATTCTTTACTGTTGGCTTCTCTGTAATTGTTGTATAGGGCAGCGGATAATCAATTCTTTTGTTTTCTACAGCTGGAGTTTGCGTAAACTGGTCACTGAGAGTAAATTCTATTTTAATATCATTATCACCAATACTATCGCTAGCATTGCAAGTGAAATTATATTTATTTTCTTTCCCATCATCAGGCCGTCCTACTCCTGTGCCACATACATTAATAAACAATGAAGTATCGCCTCTATCATTATCCCAAACACCAGCATATTTAACAGTAATAGATCCGTGTATTGTTTCCCCTGGGTTATATAATGTGCTTGCATCAGTAAGACTAGCCGTTAAATAATTACCATCTCTATAGCCATACCAAGTTGCCGCCTCTGTTTTTTGTACTCCAATCCCCAGCAAAACAAACATAATCAGAAATAATACGCTCGTGTAGATAATCTTTTTCTTTTTCCATAACCAGAAAGTTCCACCAGCAATTATAATTAACAACAAAACCAACGCTAAATTAATTATATTTTTATTGGATGACGGCTCTAGTTTTTGTGGAAGAGTTTTATTGTCTTTGCTAAAATTAAATTCTTTTTGTGTTAGAATAGCTCCTTTTTCATTTTTGAGAGAAATCTTAACCATCGGATTGATACAATCAATTTTGGTTAATAATGCCAGCTTAAACCGCTTAGCATTTGGATTAAGTGTTTGCGTGAGCGTGTCAATGCATTTTTTATTTTCCTGATTAAAGACATCCACGCTCAAAAAAACTTTAGTAGCAGAACCAGACCAAATCAAATTAACATTCATATTGTCTCCTTTTTGATAACTACTCTTGTCTATATCTAATTTTTGAATTGTTGCACTTTCTCCAGTGACGGTGTAGTGAAAAATAACAGGAGCAACAATGGCAACAGCAGAATCGGTTTGGAAAAAGTCCATTTTTGCTTCATAGAGTTGTGGAATTTTTTGTTTTTCTAGCTTCAAGCTAATTCGTTTTTTTTCACCAGGCTCTATTGTAAATTCCTCTAATTTTTCATCTTTATTCAGTGAGCTACTATAGATAGAATTTTCATAAGTGTTCAATGTTGGAGTAAGTTTTATTTGCTTTTTGAAATGACTAATCACAGTGCATCCGAAAAAAAGATTTTCCTCTGGTTTGATATTAATAGTTTGCTTAAGAGCATAGCTTCTTTTTTCAATTTCACCAGCCAAAAAACAATCATCCTTATTGATTTCTAGATATTCAGGTGTATTACCATTTAAACCCACAGTATTTTCTAGTTTTGCTGTTGCTAATAATAATCCACTTTCATTTTTTGCCACTAACCAAACCTCAAAAATACCAAAAAGATATCGAGGTGCTTCATAACTGATCATTTTTTGAACAGAACTATTGCCTTCCACGAAAAGCACATCATCAGCATAAACTTTTTCATCAAGCACAGTTTCATCCTCTCGCAATTGAACGCCATAGCGAATTCCAGCTTCACTTTGAGAGAGATTATTTTCTAGACTAAAAAAAATATTTAGTTTATGATCTTCTTGTTCACCTAAAGTTTGACTGCGGAAATTGATGTCAGCTATGAGGGCGGATTCTCCTGATTTGTTATTATTTTTTTCCGCTTCAATTTTACCCGCAGCTAAGGCAGATTGAAAATTAAAAATTAACACAAACGATAACCAACATACCCCCCCCTTTAAAATTTTATTTTTCATTTGTTTTTTATTAACAATTAACTATTAGCCATCTTGCAAAATAATTTACAC
>JBAXKA010000074.1:0-3218 GCA_037137555.1 Candidatus Moraniibacteriota bacterium | reverse complement strand
GTTTTCAGATAGCATGCGTAATGTTGCTATTTTTGTGAATATTCTGTATGATTTAATTATACTTGAATTGCAATAACATGTCAAAAAAATAGGTTCTATAATAATTAATGCGGTGTATTGCTAAAAAACAATAAATACGCTAGATTTATAATATAATAACTGGGCGAAAAAGTAATTATTTTTTAAATTTATGCAATTCAAAAAAGTCGATCCAAGAAAAAAATATTCTGAAATGGAAAAGGAAATTTGTCAATTCTGGAAAGAAGATGGCACTTTTCAAAAATCAGTCGAGCAAAGAAGCAAAGCTAAATATTATAGTTTTTATGATGGACCGCCATTTATTACTGGCGTGCCACATTATGGCACATTACTTTCTTCGATTGTGAAAGATGCCGTGCCAAGATATTGGACAATGAAAGGTTATCGCGTCGAACGCCGTTGGGGTTGGGATTGTCATGGTTTGCCGGCGGAACATATGGTGGAAAAAAAGCTTGGGCTAAAAAATAAAAAAGATATTGAAAAAATTGGCGTAGATAAATTTAACGAAGCTTGTCTGCGAGAAACTTCGCAAATTGCTAGTGAATGGGAAGAAGTGATTGATCGTGTTGGTCGTTGGGTAGAATTTAAAAATGCCTACAAGACCATGGATAAGGGTTACATGGAATCGGTTTGGTGGGCTTTTTCGGAACTGTATAAAAAAGATTTAATCTATGAAGATGTGCGTGTTTCGCTTTATTGTCCGCGTTGTTCAACGCCATTATCCAATTTTGAAATCGCCATGGATAATTCTTACGAGATGGATAGCGATCCCTCAGTGTTTGTAAAAATGAAAATTAAAGACGAAGAAAAAACATATTTTCTCGTATGGACAACAACACCATGGACGCTTTTGGCAAATGTAGCCTTGGCGGTGGGAAAAAATATTGATTATGTCAAAATTTCTCATGGAACAGAAAAATATATTTTAGCCAAAGAAAGATTGGAAAAAGTTTTTGGCAATAATGAATATGAAATTTTAGAAGAAATTAAAGGCGAGCATTTAATTAATAAAGAATATGAACCGATTTTTCCACATGAAATTGAAAATGGTTATCGTGTAATCGCAGCTGATTTTGTGACGACGGAAGATGGATCGGGCATTGTGCATATTGCACCAGCTTTTGGTGATGATGACTTTCAAGCGAGAAAACCAAATAATTTGCCGATTATTATGAATGTGGACGAAGAAGGACAATTTACGGAAGGCGAATGGCAAGGACAAAAAGTTTGGGAGGCAAATAATGAAATTGTGAAATGGTTGAAAGAAAAAAGTTTTTTGTTTAAGCGAGAACAAATTACGCATAGCTATCCGCATTGTCATCGTTGCCATACTAAATTGATTTATAAAGCGCAACCAGCTTGGTTTGTGAATGTTTCCAAGATTCGTCAGGATTTAATTTCGGAAAATGAAAAAATAAATTGGTTTCCGGAATTTTTAAAGCACGGTCGTTTTCAAAATGGAATTGAAAGTGCGCCGGATTGGAATATTTCTCGTGATCGCTATTTTGGTACAGCTATTCCTGTTTGGAAATGTGAAAATACTGATTGCAAAGAGTTGAAAGTTTTTGGATCATATGCCGAATTGAAAAATGTTTCTGGCGTGGAACTTTCTGATTATCATCGACCAAAAGTAGATGAAATTATTTTTGCTTGTGAAAAATGTGGAAAGACTATGCAAAGAATTCCGCAAGTTTTTGATTCGTGGATTGAATCCGGATCGATGCCGTTTGCACAGTTTCATTATCCGTTTGAAAATAAAGAAATTTTTGAAAAAAGTTTTCCTACGGATTTTATTTCGGAATATATCGCACAAACAAGAGCTTGGTTTTATGTTTTGCATGTTATGTCCGTGGGAGTTTTTGGAAAAATTAGTTTTAAAAATGTTGTAACAACTGGCACGATTGCCGGAACGGACGGGAAAAAAATGTCAAAATCTTTGGGAAATTATCCTGATGCAAATATCGTTTTGGAAAAATATAGCGCCGATGCTTTGCGTTTTTATTTATTATCTTCACCACTGCTTAATGCTCAAAATATTAGTTTTTCGGAAAAGGCTATTCAAGATATTCAAAGAAAAATATTGTCAACGCTTTGGAATAGTTATGCCTTTTTTACGCTATATGCCGGAGTAGATAATTGGGAACCGAAAAACAATTTTGATACAGCGATTGGTCAAAAAAATTTGCTAGACAATTGGATTATTTCAGAATTGCATAAATTAATTGGCGAAGTAGATATTAATATGCAAAATTATGATCTAGTAAAAGCAACTCGGCCATTTGAACTTTTTGTGGATAATTTGTCCAATTGGTATATTAGGCGAAGTCGCAAACGGTTTTGGAAAAGTGAAAATGATGCTGACAAAAATAATGCTTATGAAACTTTACATTATATTCTCATAACAATTGCAAAAGTAATAGCACCATTTACGCCTTTTATTGCCGAGGAAATGTATAAAAATTTAACCGGCGAAGAGTCAGTGCATTTAGTGGATTTTCCAGTGTCTGATGAAAAATTGATTGATGAAAAATTAAATAGCGAAATGAAAAAAGTGCGTGATGTGATTAGTGAAGGTTTACAACAAAGAGCATTAAACAAGTTAAAAGTTCGTCAACCACTGGCATCAGCAACAATCAAGCAAGAAGTTGAAAACGCAGAGTTAATAGAAATTATGCAAGAAGAGTTGAATGTCAAAAATATTTTCATAGATAATACGCAGGAAGAAAATATCAAGCTTGATAAAAATATTACCCCAGAACTGAAACTTGAAGGCACGGCGCGTGAATTGGTGCGGGCAATTCAAGAAATGCGAAAAGTTGCTGGCTTTGAAGTGGATAATCATATCGAAATTGGCCACATTGGCACGGAAGAAGTTTTTGCTAAATTTAGTGAGTTGATTGCGAGAGAAACTTTGGCTAATACTATATCAAAAGGCGAATTGCTAGAAGCTGATTTACAAAAAGAAGTCTTGATTGGTGAGGATAATTTTATTATTTTTGTGAAGAAAGTTTAAATTAAAAACTTTATTTGTGCAAAAAATAAAAAATTATTGCATTCTAAAAATCCATGCTACAATAATCAAGTAGTATTAACTAAAAAAACAAAATAAAAAATGACAATTTTATCTAAACTAAAAAACAAACTAAGCTCCCAAAAAGAGGGGACTATTAGCCATACCA
>JBAXKA010000073.1:0-3269 GCA_037137555.1 Candidatus Moraniibacteriota bacterium | reverse complement strand
GATTATACAAAAAGTATAGCTTAAGTTATTGATTTGGGGAATTTATTTCGCAAGAGGTCTAATAAAATAAATTTGGTTAATATAAATGTGTGGAATTTTAGGACAAATAAATAGAAAGAAACTGGTTAATCGAGAATTGTTTTCCGAAATGCTTAGTACTCTCAAGAAAAGAGGTCCCGACCAGTCGGGTGATTTTTTTGATGGAAATGTGGCCTTAGGGCAAAGGCGTCTTTCGATTGTCGATCTTTCGGAGGCCGGTCGTCAGCCAATAATTAACGAAGATGGAAGTCTTGTGGTGATTTTCAATGGTGAAATATATAATTATCAGGAAATAAAAAAAGAACTAAAGAATGGGCATGAGTGGAAAAGTCAATCTGACACCGAAGTACTGCTTCACGGCTATGAAGAATTTGGTCAAAAAATTGTGGAAAAAACTGAGGGAATGTTTGCTTTTGCAATTTATGATAAAAAAAATAATTACTTGACGCTGGCGCGTGATCATTTTGGCAAAAAACCGTTCTATTATTATCTTGATGAAGAAACTTTTTGTTTTGCTTCGGAATTAAAAGCGATCATCAAAAATCCAGAAATAAAGAAAAAACTGAATATTGACAAACTAGCCTTAACAAAATATTTATTCTATGGCTATATTCCATCACCGAATAGTATTTTTGATAAAATAAAAAAATTAGAACCAGCAACAACTTTTCAGTTTGATCTTAAGAATTGGAAAATAAAAAACAAATATAATTTTTGGAAATTAGAAGATACGGAAATAAATAATAATTATACGGAAAATGAAATTCTAGTTAAGACTGAAAATCTGATCAGAAAATCAGTTGAAAAAAGGTTAATGGCTGATGTTCCTTTGGGAGTATTTTTGAGTGGAGGAGTTGACAGTAGTCTTATCACGAAGTATCTCTCTGAATTTTCTCCGCAAGTAAATTCTTTTACGGTTTGTTACAAGAATTCCAAGGAGGCTGATGAGTCGCAATATGCTAAGCTGGTAGCTGAAAAATTGGGTATAAATTACAATCTTTGTTTTTTTGAAGACCAGCTTGTACGGGAAAATTTTCTGGAAATCATGGATTACTTGGATGAACCGATGGCGGACGCGGCGATTATTCCGCTATATTTCGTGTCTAAGTTTGCCAGAGACAAAATTACTGTAGTTTTGAGCGGTGATGGTGGAGATGAGCTTTTCGGTGGCTATCCGAAATACAAAGCGCAAGAATTTATCGAAAAGCATGGATATTTGAATTTTTTAGCGAACATTGGAAAAAGAATAATTCCCCAAAATAATCCATATTATAAATTATTAGATAGTTTTGGACTTAGCTTTAGCCAACGTCAATTCATTTTTGGCAGCGGTAGTTTTTTGCCAGAAGAGGCGGAGAAGTTATTGAAGCAACCAATAGATTTGGAACTTATTTTTGAAGAAGCACAAAAATATGAGAAAGTTTTTCAGCAAGAAGACGTCGTTAATAAAAGTTTATTTCTAGATTGCAAAATTCAATTGCCTGATTGGTACCTCGCGAAAGGGGATCGAGCAACAATGGCGACATCACTTGAAATGCGAAATCCACTCCTGGACAAGGATTTGGCGCAGTTTGCATTTTCGCTCTCTGGGAAATGGAAAACCAGAGACGGTGAACAAAAATATGTTCTAAAAAAACTGGCTAGTCGTTATTTTAATAGAGACTTGATTTATCGCCAGAAGAGCGGTTTTGGTGTACCATTAGACAAATGGATTAGAAATGAGTTGAGAGATTTATTTCAAAAGTACTTATTTATAGACAATGGATTTTTTAATTTAGAATACGTGAAATTGATGCACGATGAACATCTGAGTGGAAAAGCTGATTATCGCTTTAAGCTTTTGCGGGTATTTAATTTTAATTATTGGTTGGAAAAGTATTATGGATAAAATAATTGGTTTTTTAATATCAAGCAATCCATTTTTAGCGGTTATGCGTTATCATGCTTATCGCGTCCGAATTTTTGTGAAAAAAATAGCTTTAAATTGTGACTATACTAAAAAAAAAATTCTTGATATAGGTGCTTGGGATTGTCCTTATAAAAAATTTTTCAAAAAAGCAACCTATTATTCTCAGGATATAGTACAAAATAACAATAAGACAATTGATTATGTTTGTGATATTAGCTTGGGATTAGTAGGAGTTGAAGATGAGAGTTTTGATTATATTTTATGTACACAAGTACTTGAGCATTTGAGAAAGCCATATGTGGCATTTCAAGAATTTAGCAGAGTGCTAAAACCAGGGGAAAAAATTTTCTTAACAACGCACCAGTGTTTTGAAGAACATATGATTCCTGATGACTATTTCCGATTTACTCGTTATGGTCTTAAGGCATTAGGAGAAGCGAGTGGTCTTAAACTTGTTCATCTTGCTCCGCACGGTGGAATTTTTCAAATTTTAGCTCTAATTCTAAGTACATTACCAATTAAGCTTTTTTTGAAGGAAGGCAGTTTTTGGTATTTTGCTTATCTGATTGTTTTTTTCATTCCCATTTTTTTATTTAATTCATTATGTCTGTTGTTGGACTTTTTGGACAGGAAAAAAACTATGACCTTAAATTTCGAATGTATTTATGAAAAAAAATAAAGTGATAGCTGCTTTAAGCAGAAAAATTTACATTTTTTATTTTATTATTGGGATTATTATTCTCAATTGGTTCGATCCCCAGGCTATTATTTTGGGTGGAGATTTTGGTTGGCCTCAATTTTTTTCAGTTTTTTTTCATTATTCCAATTATATCTGGGATAGTTCTGTTAATTTTGGTTATTTGGCTTCTCGTCAATTAGCATCTTTATATCCCTATGCTTCTTTCGGATTTTTTCTTGAGAACGCCGGCCTATCTTCACGGACAATTCAAATTTTATTTTTTTATATTTCTTTTGCTACTTCGGGAGTAGGTTTTTATTTCTTATCAAAGAAACTCGGCCTAAAAAAGATAGGCTCATTTATAGCAGGGGTAATTTATATGTTTAGCCCATATGCGCTTATCGTTGCGTGGGACCCTGTTTATGGCGTGACATTTCCTTTTTATTGTTTTTTGCCTCTTAGTATCTATTTTTTCATTAATTTTCTGACTGACCATGAAAGAAAAAATAGAATTATTTATATTTTGCTTATTTTTTTGTCATATTTTGGATCAAGCTATTCCAATCCGGCATACCTTATTATTTTCTTGATTTTATTGGTGTTATTTTGTTTATATTTCATGTTAATTTTAAAAAATAGAAG
>JBAXKA010000072.1:0-3726 GCA_037137555.1 Candidatus Moraniibacteriota bacterium | reverse complement strand
ATTTGTCTGTATTAATTGAACTCCAAGAAAGTTTTGATTCGCCGGGTGCGGTTATGTTCATTGGCAAGAATGATGCCGTGCAAGATGGAGCAGCCACACTATTTGCTTTTTGTGTTGGTGTTGGTGTTGGTGTTGCTTTCGGAGTTGGTGTGGGTGTTGATGCAGGCGTATGTGTAGTCGTTCCAGTTGCTCCTCCACCACCACTGGAACATGTGCAAGTGGCTTGATTGCAAGCTCCATTATTAGCACATTGATTGGGATATGGTCCGAAGGCGGAATTAAAATCACATTCTTCACCTGAATCTTTCACATTATTTCCACATTTAGCCGCTCCTGGAGTTGGAGTCGGTGAACCACCAGTTGTTCCACCACAATCTTTCGTTCCCACAACTTGAAATGTCATATTTCCCACTAACCCACCAACCCAACATGTCATCGCGTAAGATTGTCCAGCACAAACCTCCGTAAGGTATGGCTTGCAATAATTCGGATCGTAACTTGGGGTTGGAGTTGGACTACTCTCGCCACAAGCCGACAAGGCAATTCCATTGCTCATATCAGAACTACCAGAATATCCATAAAATTTTCCTGTCTGATTTTTTGTAACAACTGGTTTTTCTGATTTTTGATAAAATATTTTTCCTATTGTGAAAACTTCAAACAAAAAAACAAACAGAAGCATCACTTGCAAAATCTTTTTTTTGCTTATACTTATTTTCACTTTTCTTGTTTTGATATGTTTCATTTTTTATTTGTTAAAAAATTATAATTATCTTTTTCTTTTAAATAATTTTCAATTTCTCCGAGTTTCATATAGTCTAGCATTAAATTATAACTAATGATCGCTTGCACATCAGCCACTCCTTGCGTTGCATCTTGCGGATCATTGCCCGGATAGGCTTTTTTCCAATCGTCCGCTGTTAATTTTTCAGAAAGTTTTTTGGCTTTCTCCAAATCTGTTTTTGCCAGAGCATAGTCTTCCATGCGATAGTGCGCCAAGCCTTGATTTGAAAGCAACCATGGATTTTCTGAAAAATATTGCAAACCTACATTTGTCGTTTCAATTACATCTTCATATTTTTCTTTTTTAATCTGCACCCAAGAAAGATCTGCGTATGCCGCCCAACCATTTGGCTTCCAAGCAATAAACTGCTTAAAATCTTCCTCGGCGTCATCGTTCCGCTCAGCGTATGAATCCAATAGACCCTTAACATAAAATGAGCGTTTATTTTCTGGATAATTTTTGAGTTCTTGTTTAATTTCCGCTATACCTTTTTCAAATTGACTATTGATTAAGTTGGTTCTGGCTAATTGATAGTGTAAATTAGGAATCTTTGTATCAAAAACATTTGCCCAAAAATACCACTTCTGTGCTTTCGGAATATCGAATACTCCTCCACCATAATAATATTCCCCTTTTTGAAAAAACTTCTCTGCGATTATACGATTGAGTTTAAAATCTTTTTCTCGGCCAACAATCAACACCGTGATAATTATTGCCAGTAATAAAATAATTACTCCCAAAGAAATTCCCACAGAAAATTTTCGCTTTATTTTTTTCATTTCGCTTGTGAAAGTGCTGTTTCGACCATCTTGAGCTTATCTGCTACTTCTTTTCTATTGGGAACTATTATTAACGCTCTCTCGTAGGACTCCTTAGCTTTTTGATAATTTTTGTTTTGCAGAGAAATATCTCCCAATAACACCCACGGGTCTCTCAATTCGCTATTCACACCACCCAATGCCCCATAGTTAGACTCAAAACCTGGCCAATCATTAAAAGGCTTATCAAGATCGTGATTTGCATCGATGGATTTTTGTGCATAAGCAGTTGAGAGTATTATATTTTTCGCTTTCAAATATAAATTTCCCAACTGATAATAGGTAGCGGACTTGAAATAGGGTGGCAAGTATTTTTCAAAATTAGAATCATTCTCCACCTTCAAAAAATAAGCTAATGCCTCCGCGTCAAGACCAAATGATTCAGCACCAAAACCAACAGCATAGTTTTTTATCATCTCATTACAATTCTTCATTGTTATTGTCCTTTCGGGATATGCCTCATCTTTTCTTGCTCCCATCTCATCTATTTTTTTTGCCAAATCTTGTGGCTGAATTACAATATAATTCTTTCTTTTTTCTGGAGACTTAAGTCCCCAAAGATTATCCAGTTCGGAAAAGGAAATTTCATAATTATTCCCAAACCAAAAGTTGTGTGTGATAATTTTCTGTTTCGCATTGTCTACCCCAATAATCACAAACTCCGAATAATATAAATTTCCTTTTGATTGCTCGCTAGACAGTGGCAAAAAAACAAACAAAGGTGTTTTTATATTACTATTAATATATTTTGTTAACTCATTGTTCTCAAGATGTACTTCATTAACAATATAACCTGATTTGGTAAAAAATTCAATAATTGAGCCTTTATTAACAACGCCATATTCGTTTTTTATTGAACCAGTTAAACTAGCAGGGGCATATTTATCAGGTTCCCAATACTCCAATAAAGATAAAACGGCAGGCCATGAACCATTCAAAAGCCTATTTGGACCAACATGATTATGTGCCCCAAAATAAGGCACACCATGAATCACATAATCTATTTTTTCAACTTTCGATATCTTAAAGAGAAAAATACCAAACAATATACTTAAAAACAATCCACCAGCCACTAGCCATTTTTTCATATTATTTATTTTAAATTATCTCAAATTAATAACTATATCTTATTGTGCACTACGATACCATTCACTAGATAATTATGAGGTGCGCCTTTCATGTGCAAATCATAAACAACGAGTTCTTTCTCTTTGTCGGAACTTTCATTGTTTATTATTATTCTTTTATCTAAAATAGTACCAGTGCCACTCATAGTTTTAACTATATCGCCAACATTAAATTTACCGATTGGTTTATATTCCTTGGTTGTAGGCTCGTAGTATGGATGATTTTCAGTAACCTTTGAGTAATTAATATCTCCCTCAATTTCAATTTTCAATTCAATCAAAGCATCCTTTCTAAAATCATGCTTAAATGAATTCACACCATCATGAATAATGACATGCTCAACAATTGATGTAATAAATATGTCCGATTCTTCGTCATAAGCAACAATGATATCCCCATCTTTTATTTGACTAATCTCAACAACACCATCCATTATTGACACTTTTTGATCATGCGTAAAACAACAACCATCCCCAACGCAACCGCCACTGCCAGGAGCATCACCACCACTACTTCCGCTATCACCATCACCGCCACGAGTGCCACCACCAGTATTCCCCCCAGTACCGCCTCCATTAGTACCGCCGCCGCTAGGACCAGAAGCATCATTCGTTCCAGCAGGACCGTTACCAGCACCACCAGGACCATCGCCACCGCTAGGATTATGAGGAGTGTCAGCACTAGCCGTTGGAATCATCGTTGAGGCATAATTTCTTAAAGTATTCTTTGCACTATTTTCCAGTTGTCCAAGATGCACCCCAGATGATCCAAAAATAAACCGCAAAAACATTGCAGAAATTATTCCCAAAAATGACAGAACAGAAAACCAAGTTTTTTTAGTAAATTTTTTTATGATGATTGCCATAAATTTTTATTATTATTTTATTTAAACTACTTAACATTTTTATTATATCACACTTCTTTATTTTTATGCAATTTTTCGCAGTACATCATCCAAAATCGAATGATGGCCCTAGTCGATTTATCATTTAAAAT
>JBAXKA010000071.1:0-3842 GCA_037137555.1 Candidatus Moraniibacteriota bacterium | reverse complement strand
ATTTGTGCCTTTTCATGCAAAAAAATCATTTTCTTTTCATTTGGAAAGTCTTTTATTTCTTCATACAAGAGTTCTTTTGCTTCCCAAATTTCCTCTTGCGATTTTGATGTTTTAGTTTCCATAACCAATTGATTCTAAATTCTTAGTTTACACCTTATCCCAAACTTCGGTCGAGTGCAATGTATCTTTATTTTTCAGATATTCTTTTATTTGTTCTAAAGTCATATCCTTCATTTCAAGACTCAAGTCGTCTCTAATCTCCCGCAATTGTTCCAGAAGAGTTTTCTCTTTTTTTCTTTTTTCTTTAGTCTTCATTTTCTAAAATTTCTCTAGGTGTTCTAATTTCTAAAATTTTATGCCCAAACTTATAATTTACCGCATTGTAACCACGTATTCTATGAACATTTACAATGTGTTTGAAGTTCCAACTCACTAACACATCGGCGTGGTGCAAAGTCCCCAAAGCGATGTGAATACAATCCGACAAACTTGTCTTTCCTACCACTTTTTCACTTATGTAATGGTTAGCAAGTTCTAAGGCTTGATCAGAAATATCAATGAACTCAACAGTCTCCTTTGACAAACTATTCGCTAACTCCCTTACTTTTTCCGGTGCCGGTTTCAACTCGATATCTGTCAAACGCGAATAAATCACCTTAAACTGTCCTTTATAAATTTGGTTAAACAAAATTTTTGTCCAAAATTCAAATTCAGGCTCAAAATAACCACCAAAAACTGACGTGTCTAAGTAAATTCGTTCCATTAGCCTCAATTTTTTATTTTTAGTTTTTCATTTCCCCGTTCGGCTTAGGCTGCGCCTAAGTCGTTTATATTCTTATAGGTTCCACCTATTTACTCTTTAATTCAAGCCTACACTTCACAGTCAGACTACAATTTTTCATTTTTCATTTTTATTTTTTCATTCCAAAAAAACCTAATAGTCTAAAATCCTAAAGCCTAATAGCCTAACTCACCCTCGCCAGCGTAACCTCCAACGTAACAATCTGCCCCCTCTTAATCTTAACTATCATAACTTTGGTAACATAACCAACTTTCGAAAATTCGATATGATAAGTCCCGGGTTTAATTTTTATCAGGGAAGCCACTCCGGTGATATCGCTCAGGGCTTGTTTGTTCAGTTCAATAACTTTCATCGTAGCAAATTCCAACAAATTCGTGATAGCTCCGGCAGGCGGATTGGGGTCAGTAATCAAAGCAGTGATACCCGTGTGATGCACTCCGGTTTGATCTATTGCCATACAATCGGCTAATTTCTTAACCAATACGGGGTCTGTCTTTTGATACTCACCATAAAAAAGGTCGTAAATATTTTTCAAAGCTTTATTGCCTTTCACATAACCTTTATAAATAGCTGCTGTGCCGTCTTCTTTTTTGTCGTCAATAGCATCTTGCGTATCCACTTTCACCTCATCAAAAGCAAGGATAACAGCAGCCATGTCAGCAATGTCTGCCGGTTTGATATTGGTAAAAACGTCGTGGTTTTCTTCCAAAGTCTTTTTCATCAAGCGTGCACGGCTCAAGGCAGCAGTTATCGAAGCATTATTAATATAGGAAGCCCCGTGTTCTAAAATCTTTACCAATTCGGTCTTGTTGGCATTACGTGCCAATGGCAATCCTTTTTTGCAATAAATAATCATGGTGTCCGCCATGTTTTTTTTCAAAACTTTTGCGGCATCAGTAATTCCGGTAGTGGGGGTTTCCTGTATATCTTCGCCGGCTTGTATTTCCTCAACGGCTTCTTCCAATTTGGCAATTTCGGCGGCTTCATTTGTAATTGCATCAAATTTTGATTGCCATAAGCCCACAAAATTCAACACTCTAAAATAGTTAATCAATTTCCACGAATAAATCTTTTTCATAACAATTTGTTTTTTAATAAATTAATAAATCAGATCACTATATTTTATTTTTTTATACTGTCATATTTTCAAAAAGCAGCACAAAGTACGTAATTGTTTTCGAATCCACCAAACATTTTCGTAATTATTTTCAATGTTTTTTTTAGTACCGAAAAAAATTTCAAAATCTAACTGTTCAGCTTGTTGCATTTTTAATTTTGCTTCAATTAACATCAACATTCGTGCCAAAAACGTTTTAAAACCTTAATTTCAAAAACTATATTTTTTACCGAAAATAGAAAATTGTATAAAGCATTGATTATCTGAATAGCTGATGTTATACATCCTGATAAAATCCCCAAGGGATGACACTATTATAGAACACAAAATCCAGAGAACACCAAAACCCGGAATGGGTGACATACTAATATCATCCCTTCGGGATTAAATAATGGATTGTCTGAATAAATTTCTATAAAAATTTCAGTCCTTCGGACTTTTGCATAACATAAGTTAATGAATTAAAGCCCTGCTCAATTATTCGTTTTTAATCCAAAATTCAGTTAAATTATGTCTGCGCGCAGCCAATGCACATCGTCGCGCAGCCACTTCACATCGTCGCGCAGCCAGTTTACATCGTCGCGCAGCCAATGCACATCGTCGCGCAGCCAATGTACATCGTCGCGCAGGCAATGCACATCGACGCGCAGCCACTTCACATCGTCGCGCAGCCACTTCACATCGTCGCGCAGCCAATGCACATCGTCGCGTAGCCAATGCACATCGTCGCGCAGCCTGTTTAACTCGTCGCGCAGCCCGTCTAATTCCTCTGTGTCTCTATGTGTTCTCCGTGTCTCCGTGGTCAAAAAACTCCAAAATAAGAATATCAAATCTACAACCTCATAAATCAATCATCGCATCACGAAAATGAAAAGCATAAATCGAAAAAGAAAAAACTTTTACGCATATCTCAAAAATAATTACGACCTTTGTCTCAAAAAACAATTCTTTCTATAACACAATTTCTTCTTTGATTTTTTGTTTATTACTAATCCCATTACAATTTCTTATTCCAAAATCAATACATAAAAATTAAACGCCAAAATTATGAAAAAAAATGATGTCATCCTTTTAATTTCTGTAGTATTATACAGTTGGTTTTTTTATCATCAATCCCTTGGAATCAACTTCCTGTTGTTTTCCGTCTCCCTGATTGCTTTATTGCTCATCCGAAACAAATCCCTCTTGCGCGACACTTCCTGGTATGTGGCTGCTGCAGGCACCATCGTTTCTGCAGTTTGCGTGATGCTCTATGGAACTTGGTTGGCTTTTGCCGCCAACATCGTTTCCATCAGTTTACTCTCCGCCATGAGCATAAGCCGTGGTTCTTCCGTCATCCTGGCGGGAATATATGCTGTATATAGCTTTTGTTCTGCCATCGGTTTCATGATTGCCGACATGATTGAGCGCCGTTCCTCAAAAAACAAAGCCCTCGGCAGCAAATTCTGGATCAAACTCTCCGTCGGCATCGGCATATTCGTCATCATCGTCCTCTTCTTTTTCCTCTATCAACAATCCAACCCGTTATTCAAAAACCTCACCGAAAAAATCAACCTCGACTTCATCTCCCTGCCGTGGGTGCGCTTCACCTTTGTCGGCTTTGTGTTGTTATATGGCTTCTTCTATAGCCGCAACTTCCCCCTTTTCTACAGATGGGACATCAACATCCCGCCTCAGATTAACGAACAAAAAACCCTTGAAGCTGGCAACACCCTCTGGGGCAAAAAACTTAACTCTGCTATGGAACGCAGCTCAGGTGTCATCCTCCTGGCACTTCTCAACGTACTGCTACTGATTGTAAACGTGCTTGACATCATCTATCTCTGGATCACCAAACAGATTCCCGAAGGCATGACCCTCTCCGAATACCTCCATCAGGGCACAGGCAACCTTGTCGTCGCTATCATTCTTGCAATCGTGGTC
>JBAXKA010000070.1:0-3913 GCA_037137555.1 Candidatus Moraniibacteriota bacterium | reverse complement strand
ATATAATAAATTATTATCAAAATTTAAAATTCTTGTGGTATAGCCCGTTCCATCAGTATAAGCAAAGCCATACCTTTCATTTGTGGCGACAGAACCATTGATTGTGATAGAATTTTTATGATCATTATAATAAGCTCTGCCGACTTTTCCACTTTGAGCTAATAATGCACCGCTGATTGTTAGTGTATCTAAACTATTTGCAATAACTTCAACATCATGTTGACCAATAATGCCCAAAATATTACTTCCATCAGAACGAGTATATTCCAAATTACTGCCACCAATAAATACTTTCGATTCAACTCCCCCAGACACGATTGTCACTTTTGCTTCACCACTCAAAAGCGTACTGCCCTGATAACTTTTATCTAATTTTTCGAAACTACTACCACTTGGTTTTGCGTCCAACCAAATATTATCTTCCACAAAAATAATTCCGTTGTTTGGAATATTATAAGTATTATAAACACAGGAACAATTAGAAGTACTAATACATCTCGTCGGCATTCCAATTGTGGCTGGCACAACACAGGCATTTCCATTAGTTTTTTTTCCAACATAGCCAGCAATTGCACTATTCAACAAGTTAATGACCGTATAAATTTCGTAAGTGCCATTAGCTTTTAGAAAAATTTGTCGCCCAACTCCACTACCATCAAAATAGCAACCAGCTGAAGTGCAATTATTTGTTATAGTACAAGCTGGTGGTGTATTTGTGTTATATACGCAAGCGATTCCCTTCATAAAACTCAAATCCAAAAGCACTCCATTGAAACTAACCTCGGCCGCAGGAAATTGTCTCCCCGCTTCAAAAACATCCACTCTAGCTGACACTGGACTGGTTGGTGGTGCTTCTGCCGATCTAAAACTATCTGTAACTGTCGTTGATGGAGGTAAATTTTTATGCGTATGCACACCAAATTCATTTGCTCCAATATGGTCAGGATCATCTGCTGTTGGCAATAAACTGGAAACGACATTATGTGCCAAACCATCAAAACGAACTCCGCCATTGGAATGAATTTTTCCATAAACTTCAGTGCCTTCACCAAAACGCATAAAAGCATTTGCCAAGACAGCATACTCGCTCCAAGATGGACGACGAAATCTGACAGAAATTGTTCTTTTCATTTCTGGTACTTTATATGACCACCCGACTGATGTTACAGTTATCATAGTAGAACCAACAGCTGGTGGTGTGATAGTCAGTTGATATGCCCCAATGCCATCATAGTCAACTACGGCAGGAGAAAAACCCATCGATCCGCCGGTTTTTAAGAAATTACCAATTTCCAAGGCTGTTTTTCCGGAAGTTTCATGTGCCAAATACCAACGATAATAATACACTCCCGCTTCGGATATTTGAAACGCTTTTTCTTTTTCCACACGGTTAAAACTAAATTTAAGTTGTGAAGAAATATAGCCCAACATGGAAACTAAAATAATCATTACGACAGACATGATAATAAGCGCATATGCCAAAACAGAACCTTGCTGATTTTTAAAAAATAAATTATTTTTATTAGCTATTTTTCTTGGCATATTATATTTGTATTTTTATTTTTTATTTAATGAATCCGGTCATAATCATTTAGGTTTCGCATTTCTACGAATGTTTGCATTTCAATATTGTCAGGATTACGATTAGGATCAATATTTATTTTAAGATGAATTTTAATTAATCGAATATTTGCCACAGTAGCTGGCGTTGCCAGAAAAGTTTGACTAGAAGATCCGGCATAATCTTTGTCATAATAATAAAAAATTGGTTCCGAATCAGTATTAACAATTCGACTGGCAATTGTAATAATTTCCTGATCAGCCGTTGCATAAGTTTTAGGAATTGTTGTTGTCGGACTAGTTACACCCAATAAAACATCTTGATTATTTTTATAAAAATGTAATCTTTCTGTTATGCCATCCTCATCATAATCACCATAGACAATAAAATCATTATCCTCTGCTAGCATAACCGGATAAGCTCCGTTGTCAGATTGTCTCACTCCACGAATATAGTTGACTATTTTATTTATACCCTGAGAAACGGCCATAGATGATTGACCCATTTCTAAAGTATAAGCATTATTTTTCCAAGCATTTATAAAAAGCAAAGTAAAACCTTCCATCCCAATCGCAAAAATAGCAATTGCCACAACTGTTTCGATTAAAGTTAAGCCCTGCCTACCGGCAGGCAGGCTTTTTTTATTTTTTAGCATTTTATTTTATTTCCCTATTTCAGGAAGCGGTTAATTTTTTGGTTTCTATTTTCAATTCATTAGTATTGATTGTAACACTAGAATCACTATCTGAGAATCCCTCGGCCGTAATTTTTAAATTATATTCTCCAGCCACAAAAAGATCAGCTGAAACTGGAAAGAAAACTTTTCCATCTATCGCTGTTGTTAATTCCTGATCATAACCCAGCGCATTAGTCAATCGCACTTTCGCCCCAGCAATTTGTGCATCATTGCTATTATTCAGCACGACTACTGAAAGTGCCGTGGTAGTCTTACTTGCCAGCTTAACTTTGACATCTAAGGTTTCGTCTGACGATAATAAAGAAAAAGATTCTGCTGGTGTAATACTAATTATTTTATAATTAGTTAATGCCGGATCAATCAAAGAAAAAACAAATCCCCCAGGACTAATCAAGCTAAATAATTTTTCTCCACTAGTATCAGTTATACTATCTTGATCGAGATTATACACTGAGGCAAAGGGCGTTGTCATTTCTGTGCCCAACTTTCTGCCACCCACAAGATGAAATGGCACGCCAGAAATTGGTTGATCGAGATAATCAACAATGGAAATTTTCATATTCGCCAATTTATTTTGCGCAATATTTTTCACATTCATCACACCCGTTACCACGGAAGCATGAATATCAATTGGATTATAAGCCGTGATAGGATATGGCGGAAAAGTTGTTACTGTTTCATAGCCATCTTTTGTGACTGTAATTTGATATTTTTGAATGGAGTTTGCTACAGTGCTTCCCATAAAAGTTACATTTCCAGATGCATTTGTTTCTTCATAAGTATTAATTCCCGTATCCGGATTAACAATTTGCACTTTGGAACCAGCCACTCCCACGCCTCCCGATTGATCACTAAAAATATTAACAGACAGAATTCCATCTCCTGCATGTGCCACCTCTTTGCCCGGTGGCACAAAACGAGAAATTAATTTCACTTCTTCGGAAGTTTTCACACCGCTCCAAGATACTGTCACAATTACTTTTTTATAATCCTCAAACCACACCGTGTCCGCATAAGCTAATCCGTCATAAGGATCGTCCACATAAGAAACTTGCGTTCGCACATCATAACTTCTAGTATTTTCAATTACCGTTTGTTCTTGGGGAATATTTCCACTAATCGTTCCGCCGACTGTGCCAATATTATCATATTTAAGATTACGAATAATTTCCATTTTTTCATTAGCCACCGCTAATGCCCCCAAGCGATTTTTAGCATCTTGAATATAGCGAATGCCAATCGTGAACACAGAATAAAAAGTTACCATGATCAAGGCAAAAATAAATAGCAAAGTCAATGCTTCAATCAACATGAAGCCTTTGTTTTTATTTTTGTTTTTTTGTTTTAGTTTTGACATGCTTGATAATTTTTAACTTTCAATAATATTATTCTAGCACAAAATCAAACAAACCAAAACTTTTTTCGTCTCACTAAAAACCAACTCACACCACCGCCAATAATTATTCCTAAAATTATCCAACTTTTGTTAAAATTATTTTTTGTCTTAGTTTCCGCACCAGACACTTCTGATATTTCTGACACTTTAGCAAGTTTCCGATCTGACCTGCCAGCATCAGCAAAAATATTATTAGCATTTTTTAAGGGATTATCTAAATTCGGATCAATCGATTGCCGATTGTCTTTTGCCAAAAAAG
>JBAXKA010000069.1:0-4067 GCA_037137555.1 Candidatus Moraniibacteriota bacterium | reverse complement strand
AGAGAGAAAAAATAAAAATTAAAAATATACTCGTGAAGAATATTTTGAAATTTAAATTATTTTTTTTTATTGGTTTTTTTGTTGGCATTTTATTAATTTAAAAAATTATTTTTTTATTATTTTTATTGTAGCATGAAAAATAAAAATTGTCCTGAAAAAATACACCCAAAATTATTTTAAGCATCTTTTTTTAAACTCTTCAAACACTCGTGGCCCTTGTTTTTCAAAATCAGGCCAAAAAGCCAACTCATTATCGCTGTGAATTATTACACCACCGGCTTTTTGTGTTTTCGGATTAGCCACTATTTTAGCTAACTGGAATTTTTTCAAACTGTTTTCAATGAAATTAAACGAAAAAAGATACTCCAAAAATCGCCTGATTGATTTGGAAAATTGATTATCCTTAATTTCTCTTACGAACAATACGCTACCCTCAAAATTGGGCTGATATTTTTTTATCCAAGCATTTTTTTTGAAAAATTTCGCATAAAGCTGAGCACCAAAAATCGGCGACATAAAAACATATTCGTGTGCAGAAAATAAATCTTGTACTTCTGTGGATAGCGCTGTTGATAAAAAATGATTAAGACAAATTTTATCTTTTATTTTTCGTTCTGTTCTTTTTTTCCCCAAGAGTGAAAGCAGTATTACTGTCAAAAATCGTCCGGAAAAAATATGTCCTTTTTCAAAAACAAGCAACAAATCCAAGTCACTTTTTTTCTCTGCATTTTTCATTGCTACGCGACCAGTTACTAAAATCATTCTCACAAATGGCACAAAACGCAAAAAGCCAACCACTCGTCGAATAATTTTATATTTATCTTCTGAAATTTTATTTCTTTCAACTCGCTGGGAAACTAAATTTTCTCTTCCATCAAAAAAATAATAGCCGGCATCTGTTTTGATTCGTTTTTTTAGTTCAACATCTTCTAGTGTATTGATTATATCAATAAGCATGAGTGGTTTTTTTACTTGATCATCTATGGTGATTTCCGTATTTTCAATTAAATACTTCCACAACTCAAAAACTGTCAAGGGATAATCCAGGACATCGTAATATGCCACAGTGGCTATAATTTTTTTAGCCAGCAAGTCTGCCATAAATTTAAATTTTTCTAGAGATATTTTCCTGTCCAACTTTTCTGACATTTTTTAAGTTCTGCTGGCAAACCCTCAAAAACAATTTCTCCCCCGCCGGCTCCACCCTCTGGACCCAAATCAATCACCCAATCAGAATTTTTTATTACATCAATATTATGCTCAACAACAAGCACAGTATTTCCCTTATCAACTAGAGCATCTAGCACTATAAGTAATTTGCGAATATCTTCAAAATGCAAACCGATTGTTGGCTCATCGAGAATGTAAAGCGTTTTTCCTGTCGAACGACGAGCCAATTCTGTCGCTAATTTAATTCTTTGCGCTTCTCCTCCTGATAAATCCACCGCACTTTGTCCTAACTTTAAATAACCCAAACCAACTTTCTCCAAAGTGGCTAATTTTTCAGTTACTAACTTAGAATTTTTAAAAAAAGCTAGTGCATAACTCACACTCATATCTAATACCTCAGCAATATTCACTCCGCAATATTCAATCTCTAGTGTCCTTTGATTATATTTTGCTCCCGAACAATTCTCACAAGGGACATAAACATCTGGCAAAAAATGCATCTCAATTTTTTTCTTACCCTCGCCCTGACAATCTTCACAACGCCCACCTTTCATATTGAAACTAAAGCGACTAGCATCATATCCGCGAATATGCGCCTCTTCTGTTTGAGAAAATATTTCGCGAATAAGTGAAAAAACGCCCGTATAAGTAGCTGCATTAGAACGAGGCGTGCGACCAATTGGTGATTGATTAATACTAATTACTTTATCAATATTTTCCATTCCACTGATTTTTTTGTGCTTCCCAGGAACTTCTTTGGTATTAAAAAAATATTTTGCCAGTGCCTTGGATAATATATCTGAAACCAAAGTTGATTTTCCAGAACCAGAAACACCCGTAAGCGCAATAAATTTTCCCAGTGGAAAAGCAATATCAATTTTTTTCAAATTATGTTCCGTCGCACCTTGGATTTTTATAAATTTTCCAGAACCCTGTCGCACTCGTTTTTTTTCTCCCACATTTTTTTTGCCATTTAGATATTGTGCTGTCAGTGTTTTAGACTTTAAAAGTTTTTGCAAATCTCCGGAAAAAATCACCTCGCCACCAGCCTCTCCTGCTCCCGGTCCCATATCAATAATCCATTCTGCTTTACGAATTATCTGTTCATCATGTTCCACGACAATCAAAGAATTTCCTGCTTCGCGAAGTTCCTCCATTGTTGCAATTAATTTTTCCGTATCACGATTATGCAAACCAATTGACGGTTCGTCTAAAACATAAGTGATACCGGAAAGTTCTGAACCAATTTGTGTTGCCAGCCGGATTCGTTGCCCTTCTCCGCCAGAAATAGAATTAGCACTGCGTGAAAGTGATAAATAGCCCAATCCAACATTCGTCAGTGCCACACTGCGTGTTTTCATCTCTCTAATTAGTGGAGAAATTATATTTTTTTTAGTCGAACTTGAATATGTTTTTTCTAGCGATTCTAGAAATAAATAAAAATCACTCAGCGACAAATTAACAACTTGATCAATTGATTTTCCCATCACTAAAACTGAAAGATATTCAATTTTCAATCTCTTGCCAACGCAAAGTGGGCATTCTTTTTCAATCATATACCGCTCAATTTCACTTTTGAGATAATTAGAATTTAATTCTTCATATTTTTTCTTCATTGTTGGAATAACACCTTCAAAAATAATTCGCGGATCATTCGAACCATAAAGCACAATATTCAAATGTTCCCGACTGATTTTTTTCACAGGAATATCAAGGGAAAAGCCATATTTTTCTCCTAATATTTTTAAAATATTATTTCCTCCTGTTCTGCTCCAAGCTGAAATTGCTCCCTCTGCCAATGTCAGATTTTTGTTGGGAATTAGAAGATCTTCATCGATTTCTCTGATCATACCAAGACCAGAACAATGTGGACAAGCTCCCTCAGGACTATTAAAAGAAAAATGTTTTGGTGTAATGTCAGCTACTTCAAAAAAACATTTTTTACAAACAAAATCTCTATTATATATTTTCTCTGCTTCATTATCCATCACCACCACTGCCACACCCTTTCCTAATTTAAAAGCAGTTTCGATTGAATCCAAAATTCTTTCACGATCAGGATTTTTTTTATGCATGATCAAGCGATCAATTACAATCTCCACATTACACGCCTCGCCTGTTTCGATTTCATTTTGCGCCAAAGCCTCATCCAAGGACATAATTTTTCCTTTGAAGCGAAGTCGTGCATAGCCCAGTTGGCTAATATTTTTCAAAGCTTCTTTTAAGTTTCGCTCTTTGCCATTAAGTTTTGCCAGAATTGCAATATTAGCTTTGTCAGGTGAGTTGAGAATATCAGCTAGCACTTCTAGATTAGTAATTTTCTCTAGCGGTGTTTTGCAATGCGGACAATGTGGCACACCAATTTTTACATAAAGCACTCTTAAATAATCATAGATTTCTGTGAGCGTTCCCACTGTTGAACGCGGACTGCGTGCAATACTTTTTTGATCAATTGAAATTGTTGGCGTTAAATTTTCAATCTTATCCACATCTGGTTTTGCTGAAACATCCAAAAATTGCGTCGCGTAGCTAGACATGCCTTCAAGATAGCGCCGATTACCTTCGGCATAAATTGCATCAAAGGCCAAGGAAGATTTCCCAGAACCGGAAAGCCCTGTTATTACAACCAACTTATCTCGCGGAATTTCTACATCAATATTTTTTAAATTATTTACTCGTGCTCCACGCACAATAATCCTACTGCGATCCTTGGGTTTATTTTTTGACATAAAAAAGAAAAAGGTTAGTGCATTTTTTAAAAATTCTTCAAAGCATTACTCGAAAGAAATTCTACACTAGTTTTTTGATTTTAGCAACCGCTCGCGCTCACCTCATAACAAATATTTCACCTCACCAAAACCCACCCTTCCCTCACCGCACTATTCCCCGCTTTATCA
>JBAXKA010000068.1:0-4109 GCA_037137555.1 Candidatus Moraniibacteriota bacterium | reverse complement strand
TTAATAATTAATTATTTTTTAATTATACCAGACACAATTTTTTATACAGTCCCAACAACATTACCAAAATATTGCAGATTAGTAAAGAAAAAATTGCATGCAGATTTTTTAAATTTTACAACGCCAAAACGATTTTTTATACCAGCTTAACTAAATTGCTTACGCCTTGTCATTCATCAAATATTACTAACCAAAGAAATTTCTCGCTTACCCTTTAAATTTTTTGCACCTTTGGAAACTATCACACTCTCACCTGTTTGCTTTTCTATTTCCAACCTTGCTTTTATTGCGGCAATTCCCCCAGCTCTAGCAACTTGCTTATTACTTTCTAATCCTTTTGGCTTTTGCTTTTTGGATATTTCTGTTGTTGATGCCTCTGCTAACATATTTAAAACTAATTCTAAATTGGTCATATTATCTCTTAAATTTTCTTTTTTCAACCCTTTGAACTTTTTATAATCTCTCACACTTCTATCGGCCCACGCTTTCGTAATCTCATCGGTTAGTATTGCATATTCCAAGCCTTCTTTCATTTCTCGCTCTTGCCATTCATCAGTTAATTCTTTGCGTACATCAATACTTTTTAATCGCTGATTTATCTATTCTTTTGAATAGCCTTTTTGTAAATATGTTTTCATCGCATTTTTTTAATCAGTGAAATCAAGTGTAATCATGTGCTAATCAGTGGTTCAGATTATTCTTGAGGAGATAACACAAAGACATTGCTACCAGCTTCATTTTTAAAGGCCTCGAATTCGACCCCTTTAAAATTAGGATTGTAGAGTCTCATCCAATTTTGTACTGCAACCCTAGGCTCATTCGGATTTTTAACCCTGGCAATATCAGTCAGTGAAATAAAATCCATTTTATTCCTCTGGAACAAAATAATTTCTGTATTTTTTACATTTATTTTTGCAATTTTTATTTCTTCCCTCCGGCAATTTCTTCTGCTACATTCTTTGGCACTTCAGCATAATGAGAAAATTCCATCGCATAGTTTGCGCGACCTTGACTCATTGAACGCAATTGTGTGGCATAACCAAACATTGATGAAAGTGGCACTTCAGCGTCAATAATTTTCACGCGAGCATTGCCCTCTCCACGATCGCCCATTTCTTTAATAATTCCGCGTTTAGCATTAAGATCGCCCACAACATCACCCATAAAATTTTCTGGCGTAATTGTTTGTACTTTCATGACTGGTTCCAAAAGCATTGGCTTTGCTCTTCGACAAGCTTCTTTGAAAGCCATTGATCCAGCAATTTTAAAAGCGGCTTCCGAGGAATCCACTTCATGAAAAGATCCATCATATACGATCGCTTTAATATCCACCATTGGATAGCCAGCAACAACTCCATTGTCCATTGCTTCTTTGATTCCTTTTTCGATTGGAGCAATATATTCTTGTGGAATAATTCCACCCTTGATTTCATTTTCAAATTCAAAACCCTTGCCTGGTTCTTGTGGTTCAACTCGCACCCAACAATGTCCATATTGTCCACGACCACCGGATTGTTTAATATATTTGCCTTCCGCTTCGGCTTTAACACGAATCGTTTCACGATAAGCTACTTGCGGTTGGCCAATATTTGCTTCCACTTTAAATTCTCGCTTCATGCGATCAACAATAATATCCAAATGCAACTCTCCCATACCGGAGATAATCGTTTGTCCTGTTTCTTCATCTGTACGAACTTTAAAAGTGGGATCTTCTTCTGCCAATTTTCGCAAAGCAAATCCCATTTTTTCCTGATCCGCTTTAGTCTTTGGTTCAATCGCAATGGAAATAACCGGTTCTGGAAAAGTAATTGTTTCCAAAAGCACTGGTTTTTCAATATCACAAAGCGTGTCGCCTGTTGTGGTATTTTTCATACCCACCAAAGCACCAATTCCTCCAGCATAAATTTCCGAAATTTCTTCTCGATGATTAGCATGCATTTGCAAAATGCGTCCAATCCGTTCTTTTTCATTCTTAGAAGAATTTAAAACATAAGATCCAGCTTTCAAAACTCCAGAATATACTCGAAAAAAAGTTAATTGTCCAACATAAGGATCAGTTGCAACTTTAAAAGCTAGCGCAGAAAAAGGGGCGTCATCTTGTTGTTTCACTTCCACTTCGACTGTTTCATCACGCACATCTGTCGCTTTAATAGCAGGAACATCTAAGGGTGATGGCAGATAATCCACAACAGCGTCCAAAATTAATTGCACACCTTTATTACGCAAGGCTGTTCCTGTAAAAACTGGCACGAGCTTTGTGGCAATTGTTGCCCGCCGAATCGCTGCTTTTAATTCTGCTTGTGATATTTCTTCGCCATTCAAAAATTTCTCAGTAAGAGTATCATCAGTTTCAGAAACTTTTTCCACCATTTTTTCTCTCCATTCTTTCGCCTTATCTAAAAGTTCTGCCGGCACTTCTCCCTCAATCACATTTTCTCCCATATCACCGGAAAAAGTATAGCCTTTCATTTTAATCAAATCTACTACGCCAGCAAAATCACCTCGCTCTCCAATTGGAATTTGCACAGCCACTGCATTCGGAGTTAGGCGATCCCAAATTGTTCGTAAGGCATAATAAAAATCAGCACCTTCTTTGTCAATCTTATTAATAAAACAAATTCTTGGGACGCTATATTTATCCGCTTGACGCCAAACTGTTTCTGATTGTGGCTCAACACCTTCTTTGCCATCAAACACAACAACGCCACCATCCAATACTCGCAATGATCGTTCTACTTCAACAGTAAAATCCACATGTCCAGGAGTATCAATAATATTCACTTGGCAATCTTTCCAAAAACAAGTTGTCGCAGCGCTCGTGATGGTAATGCCTCGTTCTTGTTCTTGAGCCATCCAGTCCATTGTTGCTGCGCCTTCATGCACTTCTCCAATTTTATGCGTAACACCTGTATAAAATAAAACTCGTTCAGTTGTGGTGGTTTTTCCCGCATCAATGTGAGCAATAATTCCGATATTACGATACTTTTCAATTGGATATAATCTGGCCATTTTTCTTTTTTATTTATAATTAAATTAAATTACGCAAAATGAGCAAAGGCTTTATTCGCATCGGCCATTCTGTGCACATCGTCTCTCTTTTTTATTGCACCACCCGCTTTATTCGAAGCTTCAATTAATTCATCGGCCAATTTTTCTGCCATCTTTTTGCCTTTCTTAGAAGAAATTGCCGCCTTTAACCAACGAATTGCCAAAGTTGTTCTTCTTTCACCCAAAACTGGAACAGGCACTTGATAGTTAGCACCACCAACTCTGCGAGATTTTAGCTCAACAAGCGGTGCAACATTTTTTAAGGCTTGTTCAAAAATATTCAAGCCACCTTTTTTCGTCTTTTCATGAATAATATCAAATGCTTCATAAACAATTCGTTCAGCGGTGGTTCTTTTGCCATCTTGCAAAATACTGTTGATAAATTTTCCCACAAGCAAATTTTCATATCTTGCATCCGGTTTAACATGTTTTTTGAATACCCTTTTTCTTCTTGCCATAATATTAACAAATTTCTTTAGATTAGCTTAAATTTAAATTACTTTATTTTTTATCTTTTTCTGCCTTAGCTCCATATTTACTGCGACCTTGTTTTCGATTAGCCACTCCAGCACTATCCAAAACTCCACGCACAATGTGATAACGCACACCTGGCAAATCTTTCACTCTTCCACCGCGAAGCATCACAATAGAATGCTCTTGCAAATTATGACCAATTCCGGGAATATAGGCTGTAACTTCCATACCATTAGTCAAACGCACTCTGGCAATTTTTCGTAAAGCTGAATTTGGTTTCTTTGGTGTTGTTGTGCTAACTTTCAAACAGACTCCGCGTTTAAAAGAGCTGTCAGTTAAAACAGATTTATTTTTCAGCGTATTAAAGACATGCTTAAAAGCAGGTGTTTTTGATTTGCTCTTGACGGATGTTCGGGACTTTCTTTTTAATTGATTGATTGTTGGCATGGGAATTTATAAATATTAATAATTGCTAATAAAAAAACCGCCAGTTGTCTAGCAAAATAAGCATAAAGGAAAATAAGTAATATGTCAAATAAAAGTCTACTCCAACGCAACATGAGCCTGAAGAGGCTAAATCTGCTAAG
>JBAXKA010000067.1:0-4283 GCA_037137555.1 Candidatus Moraniibacteriota bacterium | reverse complement strand
CCATCGCTTCATCAATGGAATTATTCACCACTTCCCAAATCAAATGATGCAAACCATCAACGGATGTTCCGCCGATATACATACCGGGTCGTTTGCGCACTGGCTCCAAACCTTCCAAAACTTGAATAGATTTAGCATTATATTCACCATTGTCTTGCTCCTTTTTTTTATTTTCTGCCATAAGTTTTTGAAAAATTGATTTATTATAATTTAAAATTAGTTATAAATTTATAGTTTTTAGTTTTAATCATCATCTTGACCGGAAAGAAAATAAAGCTCAATCAAAAATATTCCAGCAACAACTAAAAGTCCATCCCACCACAAAAGCATCCGCAATCCCTGAAGCACAAGCAAACTTGTTGCCAAAATTGCCAAGAGCATTCCCTGGCGAAAACTAAGCATAATATTTTCACCAACCAGCTCTCCTCGCATCATTTTTCTGCGCAATCGCAAAAAAAATAGATTAAACAATGAGCTCAATAAAAAGAAAAAGGCCAAATAAAAAAATATTTTTATCAAGATATCTTTTTCCGGTTCAATTTTGATAACAATGAAACTTAGAGACAAAAAAGCCACAAAGCCAATTATTCTTATTAGCCAAAGATAACCTCGTGGTATCATAAAAAAACGCTTAATTTATGCTTATACTAAACTCTTTTAGCACTTTTGTATTATAGTCTTTTTTGAAAAATCGTGCAAGTTGAGTTTTTATTTTTTAGTATTGACAATACTATTGAAATTATTTTTTTCACTTTCGAAAGTATTTTTTAAATTACCTCTCATTTCATCATATCTTTTGAAATATTTTTCTTCGGCAGTTGTTTTGCAATTAGGGGAAATTTTTTCTTCCACATTTAACATAAAGCTCGCTTCTTCAATGTCCAACATTGTTATGCATTGATTATATTTCAAAATTGATGCTGAAATATCGTATAATTGCTCTACTCCACTTTTCACAGCGAAATCCATTTTATTAACCATATTTTCTTGTTGTTGAAAAATAGCCTCAAAATCTTTTTCATTTTTAACTGAAGAATATTGTCCATCTCCCGCTTCAGCAATTTTTCTCAACTGCGCTTCGGTAGTTCCACCAACATCAAAGCCAATTACATTAACCTTGATATTGAAACCAGCATTTTTTATTTCCTTAGTCGTGGCAACCGGATCGCCATTGCAAGTTTCTTCCCCATCGCTTATGAGCATAATGATATTCTTATCTTCTTTTGTTGCTTTTTTTATTAAAATATCCTTTGCCATTTCCAGTGATTTAGCAATCGGCGTCCAACCAGTTGCGTTTAAATTATTAAATTTTGATTTAATAATGTCCGGTTTAATCACATCAAGCCAATAAGCTTCCTCAATTCCCGCACAGGAAACCGCCTTATCTCCTTGATTATTACTTCCCTTGTGTCCATAAACCAAAACGCCAAGATTAGCCCCAGAACTTTTTATATTTTCAATAAATTTATTGGTTGCATTTTTAGCAATATCAATTTTAGATTTCCCTTCTATTTTAGTTGCCATACTTCCAGAAGAATCAAAAATCATTATTATATTAGTTTTAGCTTTTTTTATTTCCGCATCTTTAAATTCTCCCGTTCGAGTTGCTCCTTGTCCACACAAAGTTTCATCTAATTTATTTGCCGAAAGCAAATTCTCATATTCAGTATCGCAAGTTGCTATAATCTTTCCAGCAGAATTTAATTTTGAATTTGCTTGACCAGTTTTTTCGTTTTTAGTTTTTAAACCTGGAAAATAAAAAACGCTAAACAAAACAATCATAGCAAAACAAAAAATTCCAACAATACTAAAAACTAATAGTTTCTTATTTTTTCCTCCATTAGAATTATTTCCCAAACTATCATTTAAAACCTCTTCTGCATTATTTTCAACAACCTCTTGTAAATTATTTTCCATATTATTTTTTATAATTTATTTTTATTTTTTATTTAAATCTGCTTGATTCCATTCAGTGCCTTGTTTATCTTTGTAATCAACAACCTGTCCCGTATTGTCACTATTCCAGTCTTTCGATCCGTCATTATATTTTAAATTTTGACCATTATTATCACTCACCCAATTTCCCTGTATTCCTTCATATTTTAAAATTTGTCCATTATTATCACTTTCCCATGAATTTCCCTTTCCATCATCAAATTTTAATCTTTGTCCATTATTATCACTTTTCCAATTTATTTTAGTACTATCTATGTATGTTAAAACTTGTCCGTTATTACTACTTTCCCATGGATTTCCTTTTCCATCATCAAATTTTAATTCTTGCCCAAAATTATCACTATCCCATTTACCTTGGATTCCTTCGTAACCCAGAATCATTCCACCAACATCACTTTTCCAACAGCCACGACTGTTGCAATATTTTTTTGTGACACCAACTCTGGATATTATTTTTTTAATCTCATTTTGAAATTTAGTCACCCGATCCACAAGAGAAATATTTTCCACATCCACTTTTCCACCTTCCCAACTTTTTTCCGTTTGAACTAAGGCTAAGCATGAGTATCCGCCAAACAGAAATAGCACGCCCAAAAAAACACTAACGACTATTTTTATTTTATTCATTTATTTTATTAAATTAGTTATTTTATTATTTTATTAACACCCCGCTATCGTTCCTCTCATCATCTCACAACCATCGTTACAAAACTTAGACGCACAGGTGGTTTTTTCACAATCAGGATTATTTCGTTGGCAAGCTCGTTGCAGTGTTGCAGTTTCATCCACACAACTATATACAGCACATCCGGCAGTATCCGTTGCTTCCGTTTTTTTAGCTTTTTTACCTGCAGGACAAGAGAGGATAGTGCATGATACTGGCGTTACCGTTACCGTCAATTGCAATAAATCACTCCACCGCTTAGTAGTAAGATCCTTGCAGGTGAAATAAAAACTTCGCGTTTTTTTTAGTGCTGGAGTCACAACTGAACCGCTCGACGCTTGTCTTTCGAGTAGTAAAGTAGGATTAGGATTATCCTGATCGGCCATAAACGCAATGGCACAATTATAAGCATTGGTTGCTGTCCATGAAAGGGTTGTGGTTTGACCAGAAGTAATACTGGTTGGGTTGGCAGTAAAAGTGCGCGAGGCTGGAGTTGGAGTTGGAGTCGGAGTTGGGGTTACTATTGGAGTTGCGGTTGGGGTTGGGGTTGGGGTCGACGCCTCAATATTCAACTGGCTAGTACAAGCTGGCGTCGTCGCACCATTAAAATAAACACTACAAGTCTCTATTCCAGCTTCAGTGTAGATAGGAGTTTCCCATGATCCGCTCAATGCGGTGCCCAATATTGATCTTCTGGTTTTTTCTGTTAATGTGCATTGTATTTCCGTTGGTGTGGTCTTAGTATATCCTCCTCCAAATTCCCATGATCTGACAGATTTATCTCCGACTTTAATCGAGGATGGATTGAAGGTTAGTTTGCAGGTTTGGGTGACAACTTCAATAGAAACAGAAAATGGGGTTCCAGCTAAACCATCAGATTTATTGGTAGGATAAAAAGTGCAAATTTCAGTTTTAGTTCCAGGTGCGCCTGAGTGAAACCAGCCAGGATAGCCTTTTCCATTATCACCACTTTCCTTTAGTAAGGGAAAATCTTTGTTTTGGGCAGCATACCAAGCGCTGTTATTTAAAAAGAAGTTTGATCTTGGAATAATTACTGGTCCAATACAAGCAACCTCCAATTTGGAGCTATCATTATCAGCCGCCCATTTCAACCAAGCAATTTCACCTGCCTTCGGCTCATTATCAATCGTGACTGAATTAACACTATCGGGTACGGCCGTTGCCATCACTGTAGCACAATTTTCAGTTTTAGTTCCTTTAATCCATGGATTTCCGCTAGTAGTGTCCTTACTATTGCAATCAATTCCCTTGCAAGTTTTGGCGGCACAGTCTGGGCCGGTTGGGATTGCTGGAGTTACAGTTAGCCTGTTGCTCGTACAAGCAGCCACCGTCGAGTCTCCAAAATAGATTTTGCATTCTTCATTTCCTGCTACAGAATAAATGTCTGTGTCTTTTTTTCCAGTTACGGGAGTATTTAATATGGATGTTTTGGTTTGATATGATAATGCGCATTGTATGTATGTTGGTGTGGTTGTGGTATATCCTCCGCCAAACTCCCATGACATACTAGTTTTTTCGCCTACTTCAATTGAGGTTGGAGCGAGGGTTAGTTTGCAGGTTGGGGTTGTGGTTGGGGTTGGGGTTGTGGTTGGAGTTGGAGTTGGAGTTGGAGTTGGAGTTGGAGTTGGAGTTGGAGTTGGAG
>JBAXKA010000066.1:0-4335 GCA_037137555.1 Candidatus Moraniibacteriota bacterium | reverse complement strand
TTTTTATTCGTATCTTTGCTGAAGTTTTCGGAATGTTTAATTAAAATGATTTATAGGGGAGTTCTATAATTTAATAAATAGTTATTCAAATAATTAGATGTATATTTGCACAGAATCTAATACCAAAAAGATGAAGACACAAATTTATAAATCGCAAGGGAAAAAAGGACTATATGATGAACAATTTGCTAAAGAGCGCTTATCAGAGATAGGAGATCCACTTGAAAAAATTAGCACTACAATTAACTTTGAATTTTTTCGTAATACATTGGAAGAAAACCTCCTGAATACCAGTAAAAAAAACAACGCAGGTGCTAAACCTTTTGATGTTGTAATGATGTTTAAGATTCTTATATTACAACGCTATTATGGACTTGGAGACAAACAAGTGGAGTTTCAAATTATAGATAGAATGAGTTTTAAACAGTTTTTGGGATTAGAAACAGGGGATAAAGTTCCAGATGAAAAAACTGTTTGGGCATTTAGAGAAAGTTTGACAAGAAGTGGAGTTATTCCCATATTATTCAATCAATTTATTCAATTCTTAGAAGAAAAAAGTTTAATTTTCAATGAAGGCAAGCTAATAGATGCTAGTTTTACCATAGCTCCTCGTCAACGCAATACGCGTGAAGAAAATAACAAAATAAAAAAAGGAGAAGGAAAAGACTTGTGGAATGACCAACCAAATAAAAAGAAACATAAAGATATTGATGCCCGTTGGACAAAGAAGAATGACGAAACTTATTACGGTTATAAAAATCATACAAAAGTAGATTCCAAAAGCAAATTCATCAATACATTTTTAGTTACTGATGCTTCAGTACATGACTCACAAGCTTTAGATGAGTTACTTGATAAAACCGATAAAGGGCAACCGTTATATGCAGATAGTGCTTATACTGGCGAAAATCAGAAAAGAGTAATTAGAAAGTATCGTCTTAAAAATAAAGTTCACGAAAAGGGATATAAAGGAAAATCATTAACAGACAAACAAAAAGCAAAAAATAAAATTAAATCTAAGACAAGGGCAAGAGTAGAACATGTATTTGGCTTTATGGAGCAAAGCATGAATGGATTATTTTTGAAATCAATAGGAATAGTTAGAGCAACTGGAATAATCGGACTTATAAACCTCACATACAATCTCTTTAGGTTTGAACAAGTACAAAGATTGAATTTGTATAAAACTTAATACTCTGTTTTTATGTTAGTTAATAAACACGTTTTAAATTAAAATAAAAAGAAATAGTTGTTTTTTCTGAATATGAAATGAGTGTTAGTTGCACAATTGTGACGCTTTTTTCACGACATAATTAAAATAGGCTACTGTTTTTGTTTCGAAAAAAAATAAAAAATGAATTTTTAGAACTCCCCTAAAATATATTTATCACTTGAGAACCACCAAGTACAGACTAAAGTCCATTTAATTTCTGTTGATGTAGGATCATCAATTCTTAAAACATTTCTGTAATCAACTTCATCATAAGAAAAAATAAACTGAAGCCCTAAGCTATCTTTAAATGTACTTAAAGAGTCTAAGCCATTTACTGTATATGTTTTAAGAGTACGATATCCATATATCTTATTCAACATAGAATCAGTTTTGTCTTCTTTCTTACATCCCCCCGCAATCCCCACTATCACCATCATCATCAACAATATCTTCTTCATATATTTAATTTTCTGCAAAGATATAAAAAAAAGGCTTCCCATCATCTGCGAAGCCCTTTTATTTTTTGTTTATTACAACGATTCGCTGTAGGGACCGCACCAAGGTCCTGCCAAATTAGGATGTTTGGAGTTGAACCAACACACGTAAAACTGCAAAAAATCGCCCGTAGCGCCGCCTTCCACTTGCCACAATGCGGTGGCGGAGGTGAAACTGATGATGGTGGTGCCATCTTGAGGGCTTTTTATCAAATTCCGTTTAATTTTTCCCGGAATCGGAAGATGAGTAATAGGGTCAATTTCAAGTTCAATAGGGTCTTTGCGATAAGCAATTCTCATGCTATCAGCACCTGCTGCCAAACTTGCGCGTGAAGCGTCAGCAGCAGTATAGCCCTTAACTTGTAAGCGAAAATTGCCTTTTGGAATTACGCGAGCAAACACTTGAGAAGCTATAGGAATAGTTGGATGCGTGTAAACAGGGTCAGGATATGCCAAATTCAGCACGTCTCTGTCTTCGTTGGTCATATTTGTGTTCACATTAATAACCGTCAAAATAGGGTCTAAAAAATCAATGTAAGATCTTTGCACTTCCTTGATTTTTGGGGTTGTACCTCCCAAAGCTTTGGGGTTAATCAGATGAATTTCATACGCTCCCGGATGTTCGGGGTCGCCACTGCGCCACTCGGCAGTGTGGGAGTTTAACGCTGTGATTTGCAGCTCGGTCATGCCAACGTGGATGCCACGTTTCGTGATGCCGTCGTCCAATAGACTACTTGCCCATGTTTTTACTTGCCCTGTGTAAGGGTCAAATTTATAAAACTCACGGGGAATTCTTGTTCCTTTCTTTTCCATAAAATTGGTTTTTAGTAAAATTTAATTTGTTGATTAGTAGATATATATTTTATAAGATAAATTTCAGTTTGAGATGAATGGCAATAAAGTTGGGGATTCGATGGAGGAAGATTTGAGGTGAGCGAAAGTGGTTTCGTGTCACGAAAAAGTAGTTTTGCGTCTTGCAAAAGTAGTTTGGCATTATGAAAAAGTAGTTTCGCGTCGTGCAAAAGTAGTTTTGCGTTGTGCAAAAGTAGTTTCGCGTCGTGCAAAAGTAGTTTGGCATGATGCAAAAGTAGTTTCGCGTCATGCAAAAGTAGTTTCGCGTTATGCAAAAGTAGTTTCGTTGCGCTTCTATCTTCTTTCATACGAAAATAAAAGGCATTGCGCACCGACCAAACGAATTTCAATACAATATATATCAATTTGTTATACATAAAAAAAACTATAAACTACCATTTGTTTCCTTACGGGAAACGCTTACCAAACCCCATTGGCAGCAATGCTTTTTTTATTATGAATTGATGATGAAACGAAAAAAGAGTCGCTACTTCTGAAATCTAGTGCAAAGGTCGAATTTTTTTCTGACATAAAAGCAAGAAAAATCTTTTTTTTTTTACTTTTTTTTATTTTAGATAGAAATAAAAAATAATTTATGCGAAATACTTTCACTTTCGTGAATTCAAATAGGTGTCTATTAAGGTGAAAATAGATTGATAGGTGTTGATCATCACCCTATTAAGTTCGTTTCGGGGCACCCATCTCGCTTCTGTGATACCTTCTTCGGTTTGGGGGTGCAATGCGATATTTTTTTTTGCAAGCATCGCAAACCAATGCGTTATTTTCAATATTCGTTTGCCATTTTCTGTGTAAGTATGAAACGTGCACGACATTTTTTTCAAAATAGTGATGTTTTTCAGCCCCGTTTCTTCCTCCACTTCGCGCAAGGCGCACTCCTTCGATTTTTCATTTTTCTCCCTTTTCCCCTTGGGTAAATCCCATTTTCCGTTGCGAAAAATCCATAACATGTCGCCTTCGGAACTGCAAACCAAGCCACCGGCAGCCGTAATCCGATGATAGGAACGGGCGAACACCAAAAATAATTCGCGCGGGTGTTCACTCAAAAGCTCCAGCTTGATTTGCTTTTCATCTTGCTCAAAATCAAGGATGATAGCTTCAAGTTTCTTGCGCTTGGGCAGCTCCGGAAAGCTGTGAAAATTGTGAGTGGAAGGTACTTTCTGAAGATTTTCAAAAATAACTTCTTTGTTATTTACGTAAACTTTGTAATTTTGCACCATGGAAAAAAATAATGATATAGCGTTAAAGACTGCAGAATATTTACTGCAAATTAAAGCAATTAAATTGAATCTGCAAAATCCTTTCACATGGGCATCGGGATGGAAGTCGCCGATTTATTGTGATAACAGGAAAACTTTGTCGTACCCCAAAATCAGAACCTACATCCGTCAGCAGTTTGCCGACCTGATTCGCAATGAGTTTGGCGTGCCCGATGTAATTGCGGGTGTTGCCACGGGCGCCATAGCTCAGGGCGCGTTGGTGGCGCAGGAATTGGGATTGCCATTTGTGTATGTGCGTTCGGCGCCCAAAGAACATGGCATGGCAAATTTGATTGAAGGGGTGATTGAAAGCCGTCAGTCGGTGGTGGTGATTGAAGATTTGATTTCAACAGGCGGCAGCAGTTTGAAAGCTGTGGAAGCCTTGCGCGACGCGGGTTGCGACGTGAAAGGTATGGCAGCCATTTTTACCTATGGATTCCCCAAAGCAACGGAAAGTTTTGCAAAAGCGAAATGCAAATTGGTCACACTTTCCAATTAC
>JBAXKA010000065.1:0-4347 GCA_037137555.1 Candidatus Moraniibacteriota bacterium | reverse complement strand
TATGGCGTGAAGGTGCAGGTTTCTGTTCCGGTTTGAGTTTCAGTGAAAGGAAAAGTATAACCAGCATGACTTAGTGTTTCATAATTTTTTTCTGGAAGTGGCAATGGTCCTGTACATGAAATAATTAATTTGTCTGTATTAATTGAACTCCAAGAAAGTTTTGATTCGCCGGGTGCGGTTATTTCTGTTTTAGAGAAATCGGCTTTGCAGGTTGGGGTTTTAGTTTCGATTGTGGGATCAATATATGTTTCTACATTTTCAATGTATTTGTTCCAACCAGCTTCGTCTTTGATGTATTTATCCCACCAGGCGTTGTAGGTTTTAATTTCAACTGTCACGCTAAAATGTGTAAAGTATCTATATGAATATGCACCACCACCGACTTTTACATAAAGCCATCCCGCATCAGAAATGGGGACAGACGGATTAATGCCAGCAGTAGAAACTACGAGATATCCCTGCAGTGCTTCTTGCGCCCATTGATCAGCAGATATCAATTCTTGCAATGAAAAGTTACTGCTAGGAATATAATCTGCTGGTCGAGATTGTGGCTCTCCTATCGGAGGACTTTTATGCCGTGCCACTGCCCATTGGTCTCCGCCTTCTATGATAAACATACTTAATGAACGCGTTCCTGGCGGAACAAACGCTCTGAGATGAGGCAAATATCCAATATCTGTATCTGAGATTGTAAATGAATAATATTCGGAATATGCTCCGGTCCAATTTCCATTACCATCCATCTCTTTATTGTCCTCCGGGGCACGATGATATGGCTCGGCTATAGAAACATAATCAGCTGGTTTCACATTCGGCGAATTTGGAGTTGGAGTTGGTGTTACTGTTGGCGTCGGTGTTGTGCTTGTTCCAGCTCCTGTTACTGTGATTGTTTTTGTGATTTTGTTTCCGTTGCAAGAAATACTAGCAGTGTATGTTCCTGCGGTATTGTAGGTGCAAGAAAAAGATTTTTCATAGACATATTTTTGTGTGCCAACTTCTGGTTCGCATAGATAATTTATGCAACCAGTGCCATTGGTGAGTGTGAAATTGACTGTTAGTGGAGCGGTGCCGGAAGTTTTGTCGGCGGAAAAAGAAGCTGGGCCTGCTACTGGTGTTGGAGTTGTTCCAGGTGTTATGCCTCCACCGCTAGAGCATTTGCAAGTAGCTTGATTGCAAGCTCCATTATTGGGACATTGATTGGGATATGGTCCGAAGGCGGAATTGAAATCACATTCTTCTGATCCTTCTTTGATATCATTACCGCAAGTGTTGGGTAGTTTTGATTCTGATCCACGGCAAGTTTCTCCACAACCACCAAAACAAGATTGACTAGAAGCAAGGTTTTTAGCACAATCACAATTTGGAACACACGACTCACACTTACACTCACTAGTACAGACAAGATTTTTACCTTTGCAAACGGCAGTGATGGTTCTTGAAGGATTGGGATCGCACTCCTCTCCAGGATCAAGCTCTCCATCACCGCAAGATGCTGCGGTTGCAATTGCAGATATCGAAAGAGAAAAGAATAATATTAAAAATAAACTAGTGAAGAATATTTTGAAATTTAAGTTAGTTTTTGTTCGTGGTTTTTTTGTTAGCATTTTATTTAGTTTTAAATATTAATTTTTTATAATTTTATTGTAGCATGAAAAATAAAAAAATAAAAACCAGCTCTGCCTAAATTTGATTGCTTATTCTTTAAATTAGCTATACAATACAAAAAGTAATAAACTGCAAAAAATTATGCGTGAACAAATTGAACAAATTAAAGCTGAATATGCTTTAATAGCCCAAGAACTCAGCTCACCTGATGTGGTTTTTGATACACAAAAAATGACTACACTTTCCAAAAAGCAAGCAGAATTAAACGAGGTTATGCATAAAATCGAAGAACTAGAGCTGGTGGAAAAAAATATGCGTGAAAATGCTGAGATTGTGAATAGTGAAGAAGATGGTGAAATGAAACAGCTAGCCATGGATGAAAATATTGAGTTATCTACTAAAAAAACTTTACTGGAAAAAGAACTGGAGTCGTTACTCTTGCCAAAAGATCCTAATGATGCAAAAAATATTATCGTAGAAATTCGTGCTGGAGCTGGTGGTGACGAATCAGCCCTTTTTGCTGCTAGTCTTTTTCGTATGTATTCACATTATGCAGAAAAAAATCGCTGGCAACTTTCTCTGCTCAATTCACATCAAAATGGTGTGGGCGGATTTAAGGAGGTTGTTTTTGAAATCAATGGAACGGGAGTTTATGGCAAAATGAAATATGAATCTGGCGTGCATCGTGTTCAACGGATTCCCGAAACAGAAAAAAATGGTCGTATTCACACTTCTACTGCCACTGTCGCCGTTTTGCCTGAAGCGGAAGAATTTGATTTTAAAATTGAAGAAAAAGATATTCGTATTGACACTTTTTGTTCGTCAGGACCAGGCGGACAGTCCGTCAACACCACGAAATCAGCTGTTCGCATCACCTATCTTCCAACCAGTATGATTGTTTCCTGCCAAGATGAAAAATCTCAACTTAAAAATAAGGACAAAGCCATGAAAGTGCTTCGTTCTCGCCTCTTGCAAGCAGAAGAAGAAAAACGCAGTAAGGAACTTGGTGATCAACGAAAATCTCAAATTGGCACAGGCGACCGCAGTGAAAAAATCAGAACTTACAATTTTCCGCAAGATCGTATCACCGATCACAGAATCAAACAAAGCTGGAGCAATATTCATAATATATTAGAAGGCAACATTGAGCCAATTATTTCCGCACTTCAAGAAGAAGATATAAAAATAAAATTAGCTAAACTTTAATTTTGTGGACACAATTCAAACAATTCTTATTAAACACAGAAAAAAAATAGCTAACCTTGATCTCGAACTCTTAATCGCTCATGAAATTAAAAAAACTCGTGAGTTTATTTTGGCACATCCTGAATTTAAACTCTCAAAAATTCAGCTTGCTCAGCTTGAGTCAAAAATTTCTCGTCGCATAAATACAGAACCACTGTCGCATATTGTTGGCCACAAAGAATTTTATGGTCTTGATTTTAAAATCAATCAGCACACACTCATTCCTCGTCCCGAAACTGAGCTACTTATTGAAGAAGTATTAAAAACTATCCCAAAAATCAATTTTGCTAAATTAAATTTAATTGATATTGGCACTGGTAGTGGAAATATTATTATTTCACTTGCTAAAAATTTAAATGACGCAAAAATAAATTATTTTGGCACAGATATTTCTGATGATGCATTGAAGATTGCAAAATATAATGCCAAAAAACATGAACAAGAAAAAATTAAATTTATTAAAAGTAATTTGCTAGAATCAATTTTAAAAAATAAAAAATATTTTTCAGTTAAAAATAAAATTATTTTAGTTGCTAACTTGCCCTATCTTTCAAAAAAAATTTATTCCGCTACTACTTCAAATGTAAAAAACTTTGAACCAAAATCTGCTCTTTATAGTTCCGAGTTAGGATTAAATCATTACAGGAAATTATTTGAGCAAATAAAAAAACAAGCAAATAAATCTAATATTCATTCTGTTTTTCTGGAATTTAGTCCCGAACAAAAAAAGACCTTGAATATTTTAATTAAAAAAATGTTACCCCTCGCTAAAATTAGATTTCAAAAAGATCTGGCTGGAAAATGGCGTCTTTGCGTTCTTAATTTGATTTAAACAATCTAAAAAAAATACAATAAAAAAACCGCATGTTAGCGGTTTTTTTATTTTTATACACAATATTGTTATAAACTTTAAACACACCCCGAAATATCGGGAACTTTTTTATGTTAAAAGACTATTTTTTCTTCTTCTTTGTTGCTACTTTTTTCTTAGTAACTTTTTTAACAGTCTTTTTTACAGCTTTTTTCTTTGTTGCCATTTTGATTTCACACTCCTTTCTATTTTTATTTTTTCTAAAGTTTCACGAAGGAAACTTTTCTGAAATATTTTTTAATAAAATTTTTTCGACCTTTTATTTTACTGAAAAATATTAATATTGTATAATATATATTCATTTTAAACAGAGTAATGGAAAATAATATAGAAATGAGGACATGGTTGAATGCTTTTAATTTGCCACATCCACTGGTTATAGCGGGACCTTGTAGTGCTGAAACCGAAGAACAAGTCCTAAAAATAGCTAGAGAATTAAAAGATTCAAAAGTATCTGTTTTTAGAGCGGGTATTTGGAAACCTCGTACACGCCCTGGCGGATTCGAAGGCGTAGGTGAAATAGGATTAAAATGGTTGCAAAAAGCCAAAGCAGAAACAGGATTATTGCTTGCAGTTGAAGTAGCTACAGCCGCACACGTTAAATTGGCAGTGGCACATGATATAGA
>JBAXKA010000064.1:0-4613 GCA_037137555.1 Candidatus Moraniibacteriota bacterium | reverse complement strand
GATATGTTCGTTTTTAATATCAGAAATAAAAGTATGATAAGCTCTTTTGATATATTTTTTTTGTTTTATTTTTGATCCAACTTTTTCAAAAATTCTTTCCAGGCTTTTTTTTGCCACAACATGATCGCTTTTTGATTGAATAACAAAACATGGTTGCGTAATTTTTTCCAAATCCTTGCGTGCTTCTTTTATCATTTCAAATGTTTCAAGCGCACTTTTGATGGGATAGGTTTGATAGGAAATTAAACGCGTGATTGTCGAAGACAAACCAAAAGTTGGTGGATAAAATTTTTTATTATTTTTTTTAAAAAAACTTAGCGCTCGAGCAAAGTTAACCGTCAGTATTTCAAATTTAATTTGATAGGGCGTGGCCATAAGCACTAAGCCGGAAATAGATTTTTCTTTTTTCGCCAATATCATCGCCAAATTAGCTCCAACCGATGTTCCAGCAATATAAACTTGGCTGTGCGTTTTTTTTAACTCTTTGTATTCTTTTTCTAGATCTAAGAGCCAATCTGAAAAATAAACATTTTCCAAATCAGCTGGCACAGATCCATGTCCACGAAGCATTGGAGCAGAAATCGTGTAACCATTTTCATTAAGATATTTTCCTAATCGACGAACTTCGTATGGCGTTGATGTCCAACCGTGAATAAGCAAAATTGCCCGATTATTCGTGCCAAGAAAATAAAAAGGCTTTTTAATAAGCGCAATTTCTTCCCTATAAAGCAATTGTGGATCAGAAAAAATAACCGATCTTGCTTTTTTGTATAACTGCTTTACCATATATTCTACTATTTTTCAATTTCTACGACATCTCCTTTTAAATTTATTGTCGTTTAGTGGCACCAGGCATTTTTTCAAAAAAATCATATAAAACACCCTTGCATAAAGATCCTTTTTCATAAACACTATAAGAATTCATTTCTGCATCATTAAAACTACTGGAATTTCTAACGATACAATCCATAGTCCATCTTTCTTTTTTATCAGGACTCTCGCTTGAAAATATCATATTACAAGACTCTGGAGTTCCACTTATTATTTCAATCGTACCACCATAAATTTTTGAAGGAACACAAGCTTTAAAATTAATTGCAAAACATTTTGTATCAACTCCACAATCCTTAATTTCTACTGGCTGATTCTGCGAATACCAAAAAATACCACCGAGCAAAACAATTATAACCAAAACTAACCCAACTACGATTTTTATTTTTTTATCCATTTTATTGAAAAATATTTATTAACTACTGCCTTTTATATTTTATATAATAGACTAAATATAAAAAGTATGCAAACAAGATTCGTGCAACCATTACAACAAAAAAAGGAGCCTGCCGTGTTCCTTTGACACGACAGGCTAAAGTTTTTTACTATTTATAATCAAAAATGTACAACACGTGAGAATCACTCACATAACGACTGATTGTTTTTAATGAACCAGACTTTAACCCATAAGAAGCTAAGCCTGCCTTAAAAAGTTCATCCCTAGTCATTCCCGTAACATTAACCAACTGACCATCCCTTCCTGTAATATACTGCCCCAAGGTAACAGAAACCTTTCCTCCTGCAAAAGGAGGACTATTCTCGCCTTTAGTTGTTACATAAACAGGAATAGATCTATCATCCATTGAACAATTAATGATTTCTGCTGCACCACAACTATTGTAAATGCACAAAAAACATACCCCGACCAACAATAAATTAACACAATTTTTTTTCATATCACAACTCCTCTCCCTCTCCGATTGAAATATAATAAAAAAGAACAACATGCCACTCCTTGACTCCAAGCCAAGCAGTATACAAATTAAGCACGCCGTATAAGTTTAGTCAAGCTTTCGCATCCCATCTAAAATAACAAATTTTTTTTGGAAAAGAAAAGTGGTCATTGATTTATCAATGACCACTAATGTTACGAGTTCATTAGGCCTCTTTCGAAGCAAATGAACTCACCCAGAGGACTGTGGCGGTTGCGTTCCAAGCAATGGCCGATTCATACCATTGGCCATTAACCGTAAAGCACAGGCCTGCCAATGTGCAGGCCAACGCAACTACCCTTGCTATTGTCAAAATTAATCCCTTTTTCATATCTTTTCTCCTTTTTCCTTTTGATTGTTAGAAATGTTGAATTTTGACTTACTAGTATAACAAAAAACGGTCAACCTGTCAACAGTACTATTTCTCTTCCTCTTTTTTAAGCATTTTCTTCGCCTGTCTGTTTTTGTAAAGCGTAATTATAATAATTGAAATAATCATAAAAGAAAAAATTATCCAACCAACCCATAGAATATATTGCTTAATTTCCCGCCAGAGATAACCGTAAAAATATCCTATTGCGACCAAAAAACCGCTCCAAATAATTCCACCATAAAAAGAATTTTTCAAAAATTTCCTAAAATCCATTTTTGCGATTCCTGCTGCTGTGAACGCTGCCCAACATAATCCAGTTGTTGATTTAACGGCAAAAATAGTTTTTCCTCCATGCTTTTCAAAATAGGCTGTCATCCGCAAAACTAATTTTTCTGTAATTCCAATATATTTTCCCACATATCGCACAAATCCCATGCCATAGCGATAACCCAAAAAATAAAAAGCGATATCACCTAAAATATCACCCAAAATAGAAAAAAGTAAGACCAAAAAAACATTAAAAGCACCCAGCGATGCAAACATTGCAGCGATCACTGTAACAATCGGTCCTTCAATAATCATTAATGGCAACATCAACCAATAGCCATAATGCTGAAGAAATTGAAATATATTTTGACCAAGTTGATTCATATGTAGCCTCAAGGGGAGTCGAACCCCTCTTTTCAGGATGAAAACCTGATGTCCTAACCGATAGACGATGAGGCCAAGAAAAAAACAAAGCATTGATGCTTTTTTCAATTTATTTACCTAGAAAAAATAATATCATAGATATAAAAATAAATCCAGTGTTCGCTTTTTATCTCTTGATAGTATATAATTTTAGCATAAACTATAATTCACTTTTTATGCAACCAGAGTTATCCCTTATTTTGCCAATTTATAATGAAGCAGAAAATATTACCGAATTATATCGTCGTTCAAAATTAGTGCTAGAAAAAATTGGAACATACGAAATAATTTTTATCAATGATTGTAGTCGTGATAATTCTCTTTCGCAACTCAAACTTCTTTCAGAAAAAGATGCCACTATTAAAATAATTGATTTTTCCAGAAATTTTGGTCACCAAATCGCCATCACAGCCGGAATTGATTATGCCGAAGGCAAGGCAGTGATAATTATGGATAGCGATCTGCAAGACACACCAGAAACTATTTCAGAAATGGTTATTAAATGGAAAGTTGGTTTTGATGTTGTTTATGGAAAGCGTCGCACACGAAAAGACACTTTTTTTAAAAAAATAACTGCTCTCTGTTTTTATCGTATTTTAAAAAAATTTGCTAATATTGAAATTCCAGAAGATACGGGAGATTTTCGCCTGATGGATCGCAAAGTAATTATTGAAATGAGAAAAATGCGCGAACATTCTCGTTTTATGCGAGGGATGACCTCGTGGGTTGGTTTCAAGCAAACAGCCGTTCTTTTTGATCGACAAAAAAGAAAATTTGGAAAAACTAATTATCCTTTGCGAAAAATGCTGAAACTTTCTATGGACGCTCTCACTTCTTTTTCCTATATCCCACTTAAGCTTGCTACTTATTTGGGATTTACGGTTGCAGTGTTTAGTCTTTTTGGAATAATTTATGCTATAATTAGAAAAGAGTTTTTTTCCAATGCTGTTGTTTCTGGTTGGACATTTTTGGCAATTACTATTTTATTTCTCGGCAGTATTCAACTTTTTGTTTTAGGAATAATTGGCGAATACATTGGTCGAATCTATACCGAAACACAAGGTCGTCCGCTTTATGTAATTAAAGAGAGGGTTAATTTTTGAAAAATAGAGAAATGAAAATATCATTATGTCTACTAACTTTTAATGAGCTTGCTGGATGCAAGAACGATATCCCCCAAATAAAAAAAATAGCTACTCGATTTGATGAAATTTATGCCATTGATGGTGGAAGCAAAGATGGAACAGTGGAATATCTTAAAAAAGAAAATATCACTACTCACATTCAACTAGAAAAAGGTCTAAACGCAGCAGTTCATTATGGACTTGAAAAATGCACAACTGATGCGATAATTTTTTTTCACCCCAAGGGAACCGTACCGGTTTCCGATATAATAAAATTTAATATCTTATTTGAAAAAGGTTTTGAATTTATCATAGCCAGTCGCAACATAAAGAAAGCTAGAAATGAAGAAGATGATAAAATATTTCGTCCAAGAAAATGGGCAGTCAAAGCCCTCGCAATATTTGCTTTCATTTTATTTAAAAAAAATAAACAAAAAATAATATGGGATGTATTGCATGGCTTCAGGGGAATAACAAAAAATGCATACGCTAAAATGCACCTTATTGATAAAGAACTAATGACAATAGATATAGAAATGATTTCTAGGGCATATAAATTAAAAATACAAAGTATTGAATTCCCGACTACTGAATCGTTTAGACTTGAAGGAAAAACTCATTTTAAAGCAATTCCAACTGGTTTTAAAATATTAGGGTATATAC
>JBAXKA010000063.1:0-4702 GCA_037137555.1 Candidatus Moraniibacteriota bacterium | reverse complement strand
TTTAATAATTAATTATTTTTTAATTATACCAGACACAATTTTTTATACAGTCCCATATTTTAGAATTGGAACCAGAAAAGATTAAATTTGTAATTGATGAAAAAAATATTTATAAAAATTTCAGAGCAATGCTAAAAAAGGAGGGAATAGTAAATGTTGTTCCCGATAAAAATAGTATCGATGAAGCAGTAGCTGTTTATTATAAATTCTACACAAAAGAACAGGAAAGAGAATTTGGTGTTGTGGCTATTAAAATCCATAAAATATGATTGAGATATTTTCCACTCGCAATATGAAAAGCCAATTTGCATAAAACAAATCCCTAGCGTTTTTTTGTATTTTTAGATTTTTTGTGATAAGATTGAAATATAAAAAATTTAAAATAAATGAATATAAAAAACATAAAATTATCCATAATTCTACTTGCTGGATATTTTTTTATTTTTCCTCAAACTGCTCATGCGGTTATTCCACCCGATTTTATATTTAACATCGGATCTCAAGTTACTCAATTCTTTTCAATCGTTGTAATATTTTTTACGGCAATTTTTGGTATTTTTTTTAATTTTTTTAAAACTGCATCGCAGCTCGCAAAGCATAGAAAAATATTTTTAGTGAGTGCTATTATGTTTATCATTTGTAGCGCGCTATTAATAGCATATTTTTATGCTATGTATAAACAAAAAGCTGAATATCAAAAATGGCTTGTCGAAAGCCAAAAATATAGCATCCAGCAAAATGATAATTCAAGTTTTGATATTGCTAGCACAAATCAGATAAATGATAAGCTACAAATAACAAATCAGGAATTTAAGAACGCGATTGATAGTAAGATTAATAATTTTATTGTTCTGGATGCGCGTGAAAATATTGAATATGAAAATGGGTACTTTCCTGGAAGCTTACGCATTCGTTTTGCTGATTTAAGGGATGGTCAATGGGATAAATTACCGAAAGATAAAATAGTATATGTCATTTGTTGGTCAGGAATACGAGGCAAGGAAGCCGTGGAATTTTTAAGAACAAAAAATGTCAGGGCTTTTTATTTGGAAAATGGTGCAAGTGGATGGGTGGAGTTTGGCGGAGCATGGATCGGTGGAATTAAATTTCTTGAAAGATATACGGATAAAAAATATAAAATTGTTTTTAATACAGACGAAGTAAGAAAAATGGCAAAAGAAGGAGTTATACTTGTTGACACTAGAGAGCCAGATAAATTTAAAAAATGGCACATAAGTGGAAGTGTTAATATTCCGATAATGTACACACCAACAAGTAATATTGAAATTGTTTTTGGACAGGTGCCAATAAAAAGTAGGGTGATTACTGTTTGTGATGGATATGTTAATTGCTTTGATGCAAAAATTACAGGAGTAGAATTGGAGAAAAGAGGACATCAATTTTTGGGTAGATATAATAAACCTTGGGAATATGGAAAATAAAGTTATTCAATTACAAAAGATTGAAAAATTTAAAAACTTTTTGGGCAACAAAACGCATGGCTTGAAAAAATGTCATGATTTGGGATTTAATATTCCAAAGTTTGTTGCCTTGCCTTCAGTTATTTCTGTTGAGTTATTAGGAGATGAAATATTTAGAACAGAGATTGTTGCTGAAGTATTAAAGATTATTAAAAGCGAAAAATATGCCGTTAGATCGAGTGCATTGATTGAAGATGGTAAAAAGCATTCATTCGCTGGACAGTTTTTAACAAAAATAAACCTTAAGGATAACGAATTAGACGAAGCTATAAAAGAAGTTTTGACGCAGTCAGAACAAATTTTAAAAGGAAAACTTGATAATTTTTCAATAATTATTCAGGAATATATCGTGGCGGATATAGCTGGGGTTACATTTACGAGAAACCCTGATGGTGGAAGAGAGATGATAATAGAATATGGATTTTGTGAGGGTGAAAAAATAGTTAGTGGCAAAATAAAACCTAAAAAAATAGCCTTTCATTGGAACAATCAATTAAATTTAGATATCCCCGTTGAATTTATAAAAAATAAAATAATAGAAAAATTTAAAGACCTAGAAATAAAAAATGGTTTTCCGCAAGACATTGAATGGTGCATAAAAGATGGAATATTTTATATATTGCAAACAAGAGCGATAACTACAATTATGCAAAAGCAATATGAGCAGATTATTTATTTAGAAAATTTTTTACCAAAAAACAAGAAATATTTTTTTGAAAAAACTGAAATTTGTGAAATTTCTTCACGACCATCTATTGTTGCTTATGATTTATTGAATTTGATTTACTCAAAAAATGGTCCCGTTGATAATATTTATAAAAAATACGGCATAAACTATAAGCATACGGACTTTTTGGTAATTATCGGCAACGAATTATTCATTGACAAGGAAAAAGAAATTCAAGGATTGTTGCCAGCGTATAGTTGCTTGCAAGGCAAAAACTTTATTCCAAAAATATATAAACTTTCGAAGTTATTACCAACAATTAAAAACCTCTTTTTGCTCAATAAAATAAAAACGAATAATTATGATGCCTTGTTTGAACACTTGAAAGCAGAAATTGAAAAAAATAATAATAAGAAATTAAACTTAAAATCCGCATTGAATTTTTTTTTAATTAATTATGCATTAATTTTCGAAACTAATTTATTGGCTAGCTTGTCAATAAAAAAAGTAAATTTATTATTAAAAAACGAGACTATGAATTTTACTGAAATTCTGAGTGGTCACTCTTTTTTTATTGATTTGAATAAATATAAAATAATTATTCCAAGAGGCTTAACGGGAAATTCCTTGGACTTGTCTGATAGATCTTGTTTTAAGGCAAATGAAGATACTGGAAAAAAAATAAATAAAAACATTACTGATTGGTGGAACAATATGTCAAAATATAAAAGAGAACTGTTTCATGCTCGAATTGTTGAAGCAATAATTTATAATAGACTTAGAGAATTTGGAAGATGGCTAACAATTAAAAACATTAGCTTATTAAGAAATTTACTTTGTGCTTATGCTGAAAAAAATGGGCTTGGTGATTCTGAAAACATTTTCTTTGCTAATCTTGATGATATATTAAATAATAAAATAAAAAAAACGGCATGCATTCACAGGCGAAATATCTACAATAAATACAATCATTTCAAGCTACCTGAAAAACTTATTTCGTCAATTATAAATGTTAAATCTAAAATGGTGGGAGTTTCTGCTGGGTTAGCTGGAGGAATATTACAAGATCAAAAAACTATCGAAGCTAATAAAAATAAAAAAGAAAAAGTAATTTTATATACCGAAATATTATCTCCAGACTTAACTAAATATTTCAACAAAATAGCAGGCATTGTTTCGAATAATGGCGGTCTATTATCACACTTGGCAATCATGGCTCGTGAAAACAATATTCCTGTGATTGTTGGTTTTTCAATTAAAAATAATACCATAAAGCTGGGTGACCATGTGCAAATTGATGGTGTTCATGGTATGATAATGAAGCGAAGCGATAAACAGCGCAACTAAATTACAATTAATTTTTTTTAATTTATCATAATCAAAACCATGAAAAGAATATTATCGAAACTGTCTCTGCGTTTTTTTACGCAACTAATTATCGTGACAATTGTGTTTGTCCTAGCGCTTACTCACCAAAAATTAGGAATAGAAAAGGCTGCTCCGATTGATGCTTATTGTCCTTTTGGAGCAGTAGAAAGTTTTTTCACGCTTATTTTTAAGGGAGTTTTTTTGCAAAGAATATTTACTAGTTCTTTCGTGTTGTTGGGAATATTTTTTATAGCTTCTTTGTTTTTGGGGCGAGTTTTTTGTGGATATTTTTGTCCGCTTGGTGCTATGCAGGAGTGGCTGAGATTTATTGGGAAGAAAGTAGGCCTTAAAAAAGATATTGAAATACCAGAAAAATGGGATAAATATTTTAGATATATTAAATATGCTGTCCTGTTTGCTGTTATTTATTTTTCTTTTTATCTGGGCGATCTGATTTTTAGAAATTATGATCCATATAATGCTTTAATGCATTTTGGCATAGAGTTTGAAGAAAAAATGATAGGTTATGGAATTTTAGTTTTAGTTTTGGTTAGTGCACTATTTTCAAAAAATTTATGGTGTCGTTATTTTTGTCCAATGGGAGCTTTCTTTGGGATTATGAAGAAAATTAGTTTTTTGGAAATCAAAAGAGATACAAAAACTTGTATTAGTTGTGGATAATGTAATATGAGTTGCCCGGCTAATTTGAAAATTGAGACTGCTGATATAATTAAAGATGCGGATTGTATTAGTTGTGGGAAATGCGTGGATAACTGTCCTAAAAACAGCTTGAAATATATAGTTTTTAATAAATCAATATCAAAAAAATATTTTTCAATTCTGGTGTTTGTTTTGATTATTTTACCACTTATTATTATGCCATATACTCCATTTTGGAAAACTAAACCAGAATCAAATATTGTTAATGTTAAAGGTGAAATAAATACGGCGGATATTCGGGGAAGTAATACACTAAATTATATAATTGAAACAACAAAAGTGCCATTAAGTGAATTTCAAAGTAAATTAAATATTCCAAAAAATATAGATATGTCTATGAAATTGAAGGATATTGGATTGAAATATAATATTAAAAACAAAGATGTAGCTAATTATTTTGGTTATGCTACAGAAAACAGTTTTAATAATTCTAAAGTTAAAGAAGATATGATTAATGGGATAGCTA
>JBAXKA010000062.1:0-5013 GCA_037137555.1 Candidatus Moraniibacteriota bacterium | reverse complement strand
TCTCTTCGCCTACCACTTTCAAGAGTAGTCTCTATGCATGGAGTATCACTACAATTCTGGTATATCAAATTTTTTTCATAACGCCACCCCAGGCTCCACATTTTTTTCGCAAACTTTGCCCGTCAATCATTTAGTGCTATCATAGAAGTATAATTATTTTACATTATTTTATGATTACAATTTTAGTGACTGTTTTGCTTATTTTAAATATTGCTATTTTAGTTTTACTTTTTTTACGAAAATCCAGCGACAATTCGGCCTTAATCAAAGAAAGTAATGAAAGAATTGGGCGAGCCTTGCGAGAAGAAATGTCTGCTAATCGCACAGAGATGACTATTTCTTCCAAAGAAACACGCGAAGAAATTGCTAAATCAATCAAGAATTTTGGCGATTCAGTTGATCGTCGTATTTTCACACTTACTGATGTGCAAAATAAAAACTTCTCGGCTTTTTCAGATAAGCTTAGTGAAGTAATTGAAAAAAATGATAAGCGCATGGAATATGTGCGTGAAACAATTGAAAAACGCTTAGAAAATATTCAAAAAGACAATAGCGAGAAATTAGAAAAGATGCGTGAAACAGTTGATGAAAAATTACATGCTACGCTGGAAAAACGCCTTGGAGAATCTTTTAAGCTTGTGAGTGAACGATTGGAATTAGTGCATAAAGGTTTGGGTGAAATGCAAACACTCGCCAGTGGCGTTGGTGATCTCAAGAAAGTTTTGCAAAATGTTAAAACTCGTGGCACTTGGGGCGAAGTGCAACTCGGCACACTACTCGATCAAATTATGACCATCGAACAATATGAAAAAAATATTGCCACTAAAAAAGATAGCAATGATCGTGTTGAGTTCGCTATAAAAATTCCCGCCAAAGATGAAAAGCTCAAAAATATTTGGTTACCGATTGATGCTAAATTTCCTCTGGAAGATTTTCAAAATCTTATCAATGCGGAAGAAAAATGCGATCTAGCCTTAATCGCCAGTCTCGGAAAAGCTCTTGAGCTCCGCATAAAATCCGAAGCTAAAGATATTCGCGATAAATATCTTGATCCACCCTACACAACTGATTTTGGAATTTTATTTTTGCCAGTTGAGGGACTTTATGCAGAAGTTCTTCGTCGTCCCGGACTAGCCGATACTTTGCAACGAGATTATAAAGTTATTATTACCGGGCCAACGACTATTGCCGCCATTCTCAATAGTTTGCAAATGGGTTTTCGCACACTCGCAATTGAAAAAAGATCCAGCGATGTTTGGATTACACTTGGAGCTATCAAAAAAGATTTTATTACCTTTGGCGATATCCTAGATAAAACCCAAAAAAAATTGCAAGAAGCCTCCAACACAATCGAAACGGCTTCGCAAAAAAGTCGCACAATAGAAAGAAAACTCAGTAAATTTCAAGAATTACCCGTGCCGGAAATTATCCCAGAATTACCATTGGGAGTTGAAGAAGAATAAAATAAAAATAATTTAATTTTATATTTTTTAAATTTATGGACCAAGAAATTGCACAAAAACTTGCTGAGCAAGATAAAAAACTCGATCTAATTTATGCCTCGATTGAGAAGATGCGTAAATATTTTTTATGGACAATGCTTATTACCATTGCCACAATCGTCCTACCTATTATCGCACTCATCGCTGTTATACCTTGGTTTTTAAGTGTGATGACAAAGGCATATAGTTTTTAAAAACAAAAAAATCCACTATTACAAGTGGATTTTTTGTTATTTTCAAATTAAGAAAATATTATTTCAATGTTACGGTTGCACCAGCTTCTTCTAGTTTCTTTTTCATATTATCCGCATCAGCTTTAGAAACTTTTTCCTTGATTACTTTTGGAGCAGCATCAACTAAATCCTTAGCATCCTTAAGACCAAGACCAGTCAATTCTCGCACAGCCTTAATCACATTGATTTTTGAAGCACCGCAAGCAGTTACTTCAACATCAAATTCAGATTTCTCTTCTGCCACTGGAGCAGCGTCGCCAGCAGCTGGAGCGGCGGCCATCATCATTCCGGCAGAAGCGGACACACCAAACTTCTCCTCGAGAACCTTCACGAGTTCAGAAAGTTCCAAAACACTCATTGTTTCAATTTCAGAAACGAGTTTTTTGAATTTTTCTGGAACAACAACTTCTTCTTTCTTTTCATCTGTCATATATTTATTCTTAAAAAAATTAACGAATTAACTCTAGAATTATTTTTTCTCGGCAACAGCTTTCAAAACACGCACAAATCCAGTCAAATTTCCAGATAGCACTCGCACAAAATTTGTGACTGGCGCATTGATTGTGCCAATAAATTTTGCCAACAATTCATCTTTGGATGGCAATTTAGAAAGTGCAATCACCTCATCAATGCTCAGCATTTTTCCCTCTAAGATTCCACCAGTTACTTTCAACTTATCATTCATTTTGGAAAACTTGCTCATGATTTTTGCGGCAGCTACCTCATCTTTTGGCGAAACAGCTACTGCAATTTGTCCTTCCATTTTAAGCACATTTGCTTCAATTCCAGCCTGCTTAAGCGCGATATTGATCAATGTTTTTTTGACCACTTTAAGACTAATACCTTCTGTTCGCAATTCCTTTCGCAAAGCCACCATGTTTTTCATAGTCAATCCCTTGAAATCCGAAAAAACTGCCGCTTTGGCATTTTTTAATTTTTCAGTCAGCTCCGAAATTATTACTTCTTTTTGATTCTTCGTTTGCATAAAATATTTCAAATTATTCCAATTAAAAACTGCGGGTGTTCCGCAGATTAAATTAAAAAGAAAGTCTTTTTAAATTTTCCTCAATAGGACTTATGATTGCCTATCGTCTGCGGAAAAAAATATTTATTATTTTAAAATTTATTCAGCTTTTGGCTCTGCTATTTTCTCAGCCACCACTTCTGCCTTGACTTCTTCTTCGGGTTTTGCAACAACTTCTGCTTCAACTTCAGCTACGACAACTTTTTTTGGCAACTTAACTGATCTTTTCTTTTCAGAGATAACACCATTTTTTACTAATAGATTATGCATCGTGTCTGAAACAAAAGCCCCTTTTTCAATCCAATATTTAATTCGTTCAGTTTTAAGCACAGCTTCCTTGGAATGAGGATTATAGCTTCCCAAAATTTCCACATGTCGTCCTCCGGGAGCAACTGTTTTTTCTTGAAGCATTATTTTAAATTGTGCCGTATTTCTTTTGCCTGTTCTTGCCAGTCTTATAGTCAGCATAAATTTTATCTTTAATAAAAACCAAAAGCGCAAAATAACGCTTACTGTTAGACGATTTAAGTTACTAAAATAGCTTAGGGCTTTTTAGTATTTTTGTCAATAGCATGCATCACATTACTAAAATTAGAGTTTGTTTATACTTGGGGCATAGTTTTTTAAAAAAAAGGAGCGTTCAATTTTAAACAGCTCCTTCTTACTTTTTATTTATTGCATAGCTCCATTTATCATCAATGAAAGCTCCTGAACAAATGCTCGCATATCTTCAGTTTGAGCATTTAGCTCTTCTGATGAAGCGGCTGCCTCTTCGGATGTTGCGGCATTTTGCTGTGTTACCTTGTTCATTTCTGCAATCGCAATGTTCACATGTGCGATGCCTTGCGCTTGCTCAGAAGATGCAATGGCAATTTCACTAATCAATCCACTGATTTTTTCTGTATTGCAAACAGCATCTTTGAACGCACCACTAGTCGCACTAACTAATATTGTTCCATCTGCAATTTTTCGCACCGCACCGGCAATTAATATAGATGTATTTTTAGCAGCCTCTGCAGCACGCATTGCTAAATTGCGAACCTCATCTGCGACAACAGCGAAACCTGCTCCGGCTTGTCCTGCTCTGGCGGCCTCAACAGCCGCATTCAAGGCTAATAAATTTGTTTGAAAAGAAATTTCATCAATCGTTTTTATAATTTTTGAAATTTCCATACTGGCCACTGAAATTTCTTGCATTGACATTGTTAATTTATGCATTGATCCATTAGCATCATTCATAATTTGACTAGCCTGCCCCATGAGAATATCGACCTGACCGGCATTATTTGCATTACGCTTAGTCATTTCCGTTATTTCTTCAAGTGAAGACGAAGTCTCCTCTATCGCCGCTGCTTGTGATGATGAACCATCAGCCAATGATTGTGCTGTAGCAGAAATTTCATAAGCTGCCGATGCCATCTGTTCCGATGCCCCAGAAAGTCCATCAATAACTCGACGGACTGGCTTGAGAATTGAGCGACTTGAAATGATACCCAAGATTAGTGCCAGAAAAACACCTAGCACCATACTAACAATACAAATTATTCCTGATTTTTTATCAGACTGGTTGAATTTTTTTTAACAACACTTGAATGTTCACTAACAACTTTCACTATTTCTCCAAGAATTTCCTGCACACTTTTTAAATGTTGACTCATGCTTGCCCCATAAAAAGTTACAGCTTCTTGATGAAACTTTTTGCCTTTTTTGAGAATTTCTTCCACTTCCCGTGCGGATGCATGCAATTTTTTATGTGGATCTTCAATCTGAATTAAGAGAGCTTTTGTTTGTGGTGTTTCCATTTCAACCGACTTTCGATCTTCACCATAATACCATTTTCCGAAGGCACATTTACGCTCATCAGTTTCAACACCAAGAGAAATAATATTTTCATCTCGTTGAAACTGACCAGCTTTACGCACCCAATTTAAATGATCAATCTCCCGTTGCAATAATTGTTTGACCACATCTTCAGTAAAAATAACTCTTGCAAAAGATTGCTCTGAAATTTTTAGTCCATATTGTCCAATCAAACCAACAATCAAAACTAAAACGCCCATCAATAAAAAACTACTAATCAACTTCATGCTTAATTTTACATTCCTCATGGTGCCCCCCCTTTTTTTTGTTAGTTAATATTATCAAAGAACGACTTATTATAGAGCTTACTTTTTGCTACCCATCTTGTCAATTGCGATAATAGTATAATCCAATCATCATATGAGCTTGAAGCTGTCTTTTTCATAAAAAGCCC
>JBAXKA010000061.1:0-5101 GCA_037137555.1 Candidatus Moraniibacteriota bacterium | reverse complement strand
ATCCCAACCAGTATTAAGGAGACAACACTCAAAAATTTTAGTAATAATAATTTTGAGTGGGTGAATGTCGAGAGTGGACAGCTCCTCGGAGCGGTTACTTTCGGCAAGAGCAAGATTAAAAAATCCGTTCGCACACAATGGGACGGGAAAAAATATTTAGCCAAGAATTTTGGCATCGGCGATTATGTCGTTGCTAAAGTTCTCTGGTGCAGAAACTGGATTTGGTGGAAAAAAGGAGAAATTAATCCTCCGCCAATCCAGGAAGATGAGCAGACAATTGAGGTTCAGGAAGAACCGATGCTGGCTGTTCGGGAATTGCAGGAAGTTACTGCGGTTCCTTGCAAAAAATGCCAGGATCAAGGTGAGTTTGATTCTGGTGCCTACTGGATCGTTCATGATCCAGGCGGACACAGCGAAAACAAAGGCTGGGGAGCCTTTGGCGAAATTCTTTTTTGGAGAAATTTTGCCGAGGATTGCTCCTCAGAATATGCTTGGGGAGTCGGTGCACTTGCAAGTGCATACGGCTATACCATTACAAGTAAGCCGGAAAGCGGTGATGGCTCGCGCCTCACCGCGCAGGTTGGGATTAAACGAAATTGGACAGGTGGAGATGAATTATTATCTCGCCAGTTCATCGTCAAAGGCCGTCTTGGAATGGAAAATTCCCACTGGGAAAATTCCGATCGAGACTGGCACATCAATCAATTCGGCCCGGTTGCTGGCGTTTACGCCGAATATCGGCACGAAGTGATTTATGACCAACTGTGGTTGTATGCCACGGTTGAAAGTTGGTTCGGATTTGGTAATCAAAAAGTTGACAGTAGTTTTGTTGACATCAAATCCGCCAATAGAACATTTGTGGAAGCCGTGGTTGGAGTGGATTATAAATTTGCTCCAAATTGGGTCTGGCGAAATTATGCTGGACTCGATTACCAGGGCTATGACGATCTGATTCCTGGAGTAGTGGGAACAGAAATTCGTCATGAATTAGCAGATGACTGGGGCACAATATCAGCTGGTTTCCAAGGAAAGTTTTACGCAACAATCAACCCCACGGCGCTTTTGTATGTCAAGTGGGAAATAACAACACCGCTTCAGCGGTGGTATGAAAATTCTCGCCAAGAAAGTGTCCAGTTAGTGGGCACGGGCATCGGCGGGAATCAGTTTTTGTCAACAACAACAGAAAATCCTCCTGTTTCAACTGACAGGATGGAGGAGGTATTCGCCAGTTTATCTGGCAATAAGTAAATATTAAAAAAACTTCACAAAGAAGTTTTCAGTTTTAACTGATTACACCGTCGCTGAAAAGTGACCTTGCGTTCCAGTGCCTAAAAAACACTGTTGAATTGCCGGTATAAAAAGAAGAAACTGGAAACAGGCGTGGAGAGAAGAAATAGTTAGTTTGGGTTGGTTTGGTTTGGTTTGGTTTGGTTTGGTTGGTTTCGACAAGCTCAACCAACAGTATGTCCCCGTTGCCTGAGCCCGTCGAAGGCAACATCCAACAATGCCTCAGCGCGTTGCCTGAGCCCGTCGAAGGCAACACTGTCATAGATATATAATTTTGACAGTCGAAGGCAACACTTGACATTTAAGTGATGGAATGATATGTTTCTATGTCATGGTGAAATTGTTGCCATGGCAATCAAAAATAAAATAAAAAAAGGAGAGGGAAATGAAAAAAAGTTTTTTTGGTTTGTTCTTTTTGTTGGTAATGGTCGGTGCTGCTAACGCGGCGCCAGCGAAATTCGTTAACGCGACAGTGTCTTGCGATGGTGACGGAAATGTCACTATTGCGACTATGCCATCAGGAACAACCCTGATCGCCGTCGAGATTTATGACGACATCAGGGGCACGAAACCCCGACGCATCGGGGCAACTAGTTCCTTCAAGTTGGAGCCAGGGCAAGGCTTCAACTTCATTTGGAAAGACTTGGAGGGGTCATGGTATCAGATGATCACTCCCCAGTCGAAGGTACCGGCTGGACTGGCAATTGACGCAAGCTGGATCGACCCGAAAACGGGTCAGCCGGCTTGTAAGTACCTCTTCCCGTTGAAATAATGGGAAGGTAACAATCAACCAAGCCTTGAAACTTAACAGTTTCAAGGCTTGCTTTTTTTTCTGAATGTGCTATGATTTTTGGTTGGTTGAATGGGCAAATGTCATCCTGTCGATGGCATCCCTTTGATATCATCCCTTCGATATCATCCCTTCGATATCATCCCTTCGATAAACTCAGGGATCTGATAAATAATATATGCATGAAATCAATCTACAAAATAATGAGCAAAAAGAGTTGGTGGCAGCTTTTTTTGGTATTGCTTTTGGCTTGATTTTTCTGCTTGTCAATTTTTCTTTTGGTTTTATTTTGCCACTCTATCTTTTTGTGGCTGGACTATTATTTTTTATTTCGGTCATTCATCCGCGCAGTGGTTTATATATTTTGGCATTTTTGACGATTATTTTTGAACATTTTTTTACTTTATTTTCTCCCGTCATTGATCGCATAGAATATAAAATTTATTTTCCTGATTTTATTATTTTGGGAATGCTTTTGGGCGGGAGTCTGATGCTCTGGAAAAATAAAAATATTTTTAAATTTAAGTTACAAAAAGAAAGTCTGGTGCTTTGGGGTTTTATTTTATTGAATATTGTTTATTATTTTGTTAGTGTTATGGCCTTTGATTCCAGCGCTTATCTTTCTTTTAGTTCGCTTAAAAACTATACTTTTTATAGCTTATTATATTTCTTAGTTTTTTGGAATATCAAAACAGAAAGACAGATGCAAAGACTTTTGAAGTTTTATTTTTCGGCTGCTATTTGTCTTTTGGGTTTTATTGCTTATGGCATTATTAATGGTCAAGGACTCTGGACAGAGTTCACACCACTTTCCACAGAAGGTGTGCGTATTCTAGCGTTTGCTCATGGCCTATATTTAGCACTGGCACTTTTGCCAATTTTATTATTTGTAATTTTTAATTGTGGTAATAAGCTTAAATTAAAAAAAAGCTTGTTGTTTTTATTGCTCGCTTTTTCAGTGGGTGTTCTTGGCACGATGATGCGGCATATTTGGGTTGCGGTGGGAAGTGCCTTGTTAATGATTTATATATTACTAAGAAAAAAAGAAAAGAAAGATTTTTGGGTGGTGGTGGGGAAAATTATTTGGCCGGTTATTTTGGGAATAGCCCTGACTTTTTATTTTTCATTGATGCTTCCGCAATCGCAGTTAGGAAAAAATATGCAGGAAATCAGTGGTGCTGTTTGGCAAAGAAGTATTTCGATTATGCATGCCAGTGCTGATGAAAGTTTTGCTTGGCGACAAGTGGTTTGGGAAAGTGCTTGGAAAAAATATCGTAATAATATTATTTTTGGAATTGGCACTGGACAAACAGTCACAATTGAAATTGGTGATTATCATGATGTTGTTGAAGTGAGAAATATGCATAATTCTTACTTGACTATTTTAATGCAGTTGGGATTTTTGGGCATTGGTTTTTTTCTTTCTTTTATTTTCCTGCATCTTAAGAAGCTATGGAAAAATGAAATCAGAAATAATTTTTATGGGTTAGCTTATTTGGCCGTGTTGATTATTTTTCTGGTGGCTTTTGCGTTTCAGCCATATTTGGAAACCAATTCACTGTCGATGTTTTTTTGGATCAATCTGGGTTTGATTCGAATAATTAATATTAAACAAGATGAAAATTCTGGAAATAAATAAATTTAATTATCTCAGGGGTGGAGCGGATCGGCATTTTTTGGAGCTGACGCAACTGCTGAAAGCAAAAGGTCATGAGGTGGCGATTTTTGCCATGGATCATTCAAGCAATAAATTTTCGCCGTGGAAAAAATATTTTGTTAGTTATGTCGGATATGGGGCTAGTGATACTCTTTGGTCAAAAATCAAAGGCACTTGTCGGATGTTTTATTCTTTTGAAGCAAAATATAAAATGCGAAAACTGCTGGCTGATTTTGAGCCGGACATTGTGCATATCCATAATATTTATCATCAAATTTCCCCATCTATTTTAAGCGAAATTAAAAAAAGAAATATTCCGATTGTGATGACAGTGCATGATAATAAATTAGTTTATCCGCATTATTTGCCGCTGAAAGATTTAAATGATGTTGGTAATTTCAGTTTTTTTGATTTTGTTATAAAAAGAAAATTTAAAAATTCACTGGCAAAAAGTTTTTTAGTGGCGGTGGAATTTGAGCTTTGTCGTTATTTCAATAGTTATGATAAATATATTGATCAATATCTAGCGCCGAGTAATTTCACAAAAAATAAATTGATTGAAGGTGGTATTACTGAGGACAAAATTATTGTGCTTCCACATTTTTCTTTCACGCAAAATCTTGATAAAAAAAGTGAGCCTGGTTTTGCTAAGAAATATGTTTTGCATTTCGGTCGACTTTCCAAGGATAAGGGCGTTGATCGTTTGATTGAAATTTTCAAAAATTTGCCGGAAATAAATTTATACTTGGCGGGAAAAATTGAAGATGACTTAGAAATTCCTGATCTGCCAAATATAAAATATCTCGGTTTTCAATCACCAAAAAAATTGGAAAAATTGATTGATAATTCTTCGCTGGTTGTTTCAGCGTCAACGCTTTGGGAAACTTTTGGGTTGGTTGCTTTGGAAACAAGCCTGAGTGGCAAACCGTTTATTGGTTTTTCCGGCGGAGCGTTTGCGGAAATTATTGAAAATAATTTTTCCGGTTATCTTGTTGCAAATGAAAAAGAAATGCAAGAAAAAATAAATAGTTTATTTTTCAATGAAGAGTTGCAAAAAACTTTTGGTCAAAATGCTTTGAAGCGAGCGAGCAAGTTCTCGCGTGAGAAATATTATCCAAAAATAATTAAACTTTTTCAAAAGTTGACAAAAGCATAGATTCGAATTAAGTTGCTACAAAAAAATGATTGAGTATTTTTATCCGCCAGCTTTTTTTGTGACAATTTTTATTTTTCATGCTACAATAAAAACAATAAAAAAATAATTTTTTAAATCAAAAAAATGCCCACAAAAAAACCAATAAAAAAAACTAACTTAAATTTCAAAATATTCTTCACGAGTATATTTTTAATTTTTATTTTTTCTCTCT
>JBAXKA010000060.1:0-5290 GCA_037137555.1 Candidatus Moraniibacteriota bacterium | reverse complement strand
CTTAGCAGATTTAGCCTCTTCAGGCTCATGTTGCGTTGGAGTAGACTTTTATTTGTTAAACTTGAAAAAAAGTTGTAAGATTAAATCGAGACAAAAAGTAAAATAAAAAGAAAATATGCCCTTGCGTGAAATAAAAAATGAACTCTATTGAAGAGAGCCAGATAAGGAAGTTTTTCGTCATGAAAAAAGTGAATATAACAATGTGATCATTCGAACTGCTGATCCATGTAACGCATGGGCCAGACCAGGTTGGCAAGAAGGTTCTGATGCTGTGATTACTCCAGAGTTGAGAGACGGCAATGCTAGTTATTTGTGGCCAGCAGAAATTATCTATTTTTCAATTATGGAAAATACAACTCAGAATATTACGAGTAATAAAAGGAGAGACAATGAAAAAAGAACGAGAAGAATTTGACATTGAATGTCAAAAAAGAGGATGCCAAAAAGGTATCCGTTGTAATGTTTGCGACAGAGTTCTTTGTCACAAAGGAACGCTAATCGAGCGAACTCATCAATGCGAAGTCGATGAGCATTACTCTTATTGTGGCACGGAAATACATTCTTGTGTTTCATGTTATTTAAAAAGGAGATGACAAATAGAAAATAAAAAAACAAGACCTGATACTGCATCGCAGTTTCAGGTTTTTTTAATAAAAAATTTGGTGCCAAAGGAGAGACTTGAACTCTCATGGGATTACTCCCGCACGATTTTGAGTCGTGTGCGTCTACCAGTTCCGCCACTTCGGCTTTTTATAATACATTTGGACTTAATTTGAAAATGTAGTATACTGTATTTAATTATGGCAAAAATAATTTCATTAGTCAACCAGAAGGGCGGAGTGGGTAAAACCACATCAGCGATCAACCTCGCAACCTATCTTGCGTCAGCAGGAAAATTTGTGTTGCTTGTTGATCTTGATCCGCAAGGCAATGCTTCATCCGGCTTAGGTTTTGATATTCGCACAATTGAAAAAAGTCTTTATCACTCCATGATTTTGGGTGAGCACCCAACTAAAATAATTATTCGAACAGAAACACTAGGACATGATCTGATTCCATCATCACAAGATTTAGCCGGCGCAGGAATTGAACTCGTGCATATGGAAAATCGTGAATTTAGATTATACAATGTCTTGCGAGAAATTAGAACAAATTACGATTATATTATTATTGACTCTCCGCCAAGTTTGGGACTACTTACAATTAATGGTCTCGTTGCTAGTGATGAAATTATTATTCCCGTGCAAACTGAATATTTTGCCCTAGAAGGTTTGAGTCAACTTTTAAACACCATAACACTTGTCAGGGAAAATTTGCAACCAAAATTAAAAATAATGGGAGCTTTGCTCACAATGTATGACAGAAGAAATAGATTGGCGAGACAAGTCGTAAAAGAAGTGCAAGATCATTTTCCAGGTCATGTTTTTGAGAGTATTATTCCGCGTAGTGTCCGTTTGGCAGAGGCGCCTGGTTTTGGAAAATCGATTCTGGGTTTTGATGCTTTTTCGCGTGGCGCGCGGTCATATAAAAATTTTGCTAAAGAGGTAATTGGACTTGAGAAAAAAGATAATAAAAAATTTGCAGTTTAAATTAAAAATAAAATTATGGCACAAAATTATGGACTTGGTCGGGGATTATCATCACTGATCCCACAAAGAAAACCAGCTAGCATTAGCGTTGATGAGACGAATGGAAAAATAACTAAACCAGAAGAGGATTTTAATTATTTCGGCACTCAAGCTGAAAAAATTTCTAGCAATGCAATCACAACAACTATTCCAAAACTTTTGGAAAATAATGAAATTGAGATTGCTAAAATTTCGCCGAATCCACATCAACCGCGTTTTTATTTTGATGAGATTAAATTGCAAGAATTAGCTGATTCTATTAAAGAGCATGGAATTATTCAGCCAATTGTCGTGAGCAAAAAAGCCGATGAAAGTTTTGAGATTATTGCAGGTGAACGGCGTTTTCAAGCAGCAAAATTAGCCGGACTTTCTAAGGTGCCTGTGGTTGTACACAATGTGACTGAACAGCAAAAACTAGAGCTAGCTATTATTGAAAATATTCAAAGACATGATTTGAATCCAGTGGAAGAAGCTAAGTCATATCAAAAGCTAATGGATGATTTTGATTTAAATCAAGAAGCGGCAGCACAAAAGCTGGGAAAAAGTCGCAGTACATTTGCCAATAAATTGCGAATATTAAATTTGCCAGTAGAAATTCAAAAAGCCTTAATGGAAAATAAAATCACAGAAGGTCATGCTAAAGCAATTTTGGCAATTGAAAATCCAGAGAAACAAAAAGCCTTTTTTGAATTAATTTTGAAAGGCGGGCTAACTGTTCGTCAGGCAGAAAATAAAACAAAAGAAATTTCAGTGCGAACACATAGTCGTATTGTAAGTGTTGATCCGGAACAAAAAGCACTGGAAGATAATTTGTCCCAAGCATTAAATACAAAAGTTAAATTACAAAAGTCTGGTGCTGGAGGAAAAATTGTGATTGAATTTTATTCTGAAGAAGAATTGCATAATATCGCGGAGAATATTGAAAGGATTGGAAAATAGAAACTTAATGGCAGACCAAAAAACTTTGTGTATTTAAAAATCAATCGATTTCGGTGTCATTGATGACATCGTAGTTTAAATTTAAATAAGAATCGTTTAATTTTTTTACCTCGGTTAATTTCAATGCTTTTTTGATATTGTCGATTTTGTTGGGATTGGGATTGTAGGGAACAGGCATGCCTGTTCCCTATAATTACGGGGTTATATTTTTAATCATCAAAATCACGTGAATATGATTTGGTATGATAATAAATTTATCTTTTCGTGCAAATTATTTTTATGTCGATCCTTGTCGCTGTTTATTTTTTTACAAAACCGTCATCGCACTAACTTTATCACCAGTTTGTGGTCGCATAGTTTGTTTGCGTCTAATTTATAATAGATACAAAACATACTAGTTTGTATACATTATGTCAAGCAATGTATATAAACTTATCTGGCTAGAATAAGAACGTAGCTAAAATTGAAATTTATTTCGCCTAACGTTTACGCATCATCTGAAGTTTTCATCCCGACTTAGCAGGATAAACTTTTTATTTCAGACAATGTTTTGTTTGATTATCTTCGCCTAAACTTTCATCGGACTAAGGGATGAAAATTTGGGCGGAGGGAAAATCACATCCTTTGAATATATACTTGAGTGATTTTCCTGTAGCCAGATATGCGTTGTTATCGGATGTAGTCAAAAATCTCTTTCCTTATAAAAGAAATTTAATTTTTTGGCAATTTTACTCTATTTGAGTTTTCCCAATAGAGTGTTTGGGCCACCCATTGCACTTATTGAATAGACTGATGAATCTGCTTGAATTTCGAACTCAACAATTATCGCAGGATCGACATTGCCACTATTTATCTTTTCCAGTTGCTTGTCAATCGGTAATTGCTTGTCAGAATCAGTGAGGGCTTCTTTTTCGTAAAGCGTAATAATTGTACTGCCTCCATCAGTCTTTTTTACTGCCGCGATATTTTTGAATTGCTCAAAGTTAATACAACTATCTTTATCCTTAGCAATTGCAAGTTGCATCAACCTATTTATAACACTCACCCCGCTAATTTCCACTTTTTCAGCAACAAAAGACTTGCCACAATAATTCAATGTTTCAGTTGGCACAGCTGTTTGGGTTGCTGGTGTAGTTATTGGTTGCTCCTTTTGTTGCGCGACAGGCGCAGGAGTTGTCAGTTGTGTTTGACTCACTGGTTGTTGACCACATCCAGCCAAGAACAAAATTCCCAGGGACAGGGCGCCTAATGTTACGATTTTTTTCATAATGTTGTTTGTTAAAAATTAAACTTCTCTATAAATTGAGTTATTTCGACCCGGAAAATTGCCAAAAAATTAAAATATAAATTGAGAGAGATTTTTGACTATTTCAGCTAACGTTACTCATATCTGAAGTTTTTGCGCAATGTAATTGCACAAAAATTTGGGCCGAAAGAAATTGGCTTTCATCTGAAATATTGAAAGTGCCAATTTCTTGAGCCAGATATGAGTTGTTCAACGATGTATTATTCAAAATTTTTAATAAAAGTTATTTTTGAACCATTCATTATATCCGTTTCCGATATTTCAAGTAAACTGGCACTACCTCTTACTTTTGAATACTTTTTCCCATTCGTTTCAATAATAAGCTCGTCAGCATATTTATTTACAAAATAAAGTCCATGATGTTCAACCATGATGCTATTTGGGTTATCATCAAATCCACTCCCGTTATCGGAAACGGTAATTATTATTTTTTTGGGTTCAAAAATAACTTTTATTTCGCCACCCCCAGAATATTCAAATGCATTTTTTCCCAACTCCAATAAACAATCGTGTGATTTATCAAATTTTCGTCTCTCATTTGCCTTAAACTTATTTTCCTTGCAAATATCATGCCACCAATCATTTATTGCCCTCGGTAACCAGCCACAGCGTCTTCCCTTTGTCCAGTTCTCTATAATTTTCGGGTCTATTTCTTCTTCGCCAAAGCGTGCTTGGTTAAAATCAACACGATGCTCATATCGTGTAATTTCCTTTTGTTCTAGTTTTGGGAAAAAATGCATTTCTCCTTCCATAAAATTTTGAATAATATTTCGTTGAACGTATCGGCATCATCCGAAGTTTTTGTGTAGCGATAGCGGAACAAAAATTTGGGAGAAGGAATTTTTCTTACCTTGTACTATAAATGTGAAAAATTCCTGAACCGGATATGCCGTGTTATCGGATGTAAATTAAAAACCCTTCGCCAGGAGAATTTTTGATTTTTGGGCGGCAATCTTACTTATTGTCCTGTGCCAGGGGATTTTTTCTATGTCGTTAAATTTTATCCATTTACTTTCAATATGTTCCTGGCTAATTTTTACAATTTGCTTGCCAGTCAATTTACATAGAAAAAATACCCCATACTTTGGCGGCTTCTCCGACCCCCATCTTGCGACATGGCACGGACTTATAACTTTTACATTTAGACCAGTTTCTTCCTTGATCTCACGCTGAAGACCTTGCCCAGGTTGGTCATCGATGTTTAGCCGGCCGCCCGGTAGCATCCAAGTTTCTTTCGGATACTTATTACTAGCCGCCAATTTTAAAATCAAAAATTCTCCCCGTTGATTTACGACAATACCATATTCGCCCACATTACATTTTAATCTCTTCATATTTGGTAAGGTTTTTAATTTATTTCCGATAACGTATCGGCATCATCTGAAGTCTCGCACTAATTTTCGTTGTTTGAATAATA
>JBAXKA010000059.1:0-5635 GCA_037137555.1 Candidatus Moraniibacteriota bacterium | reverse complement strand
ATTCTCAAGTTGTCCAATAAAGACAAATTAAGACCCCTCCAAATCATGCAAATTTTTTCTTATTTTCAATTTCAAGCTTCATGTTTATGCTATAAAAAAATTATTTAGTTAAAAAATAAAAAATAAAACTTAAAATCAAAAGCAACCCGACGGGAATAACCACTTTTTGAAAGGGAAAATAGACTTTGTTATTATTATTTTTCTTTAAGTTTAAATTCCAAATACCACCAGCATAAAAAATCACACTGCCAAAAATTATTCCCAAAAGCAATTTATCAATGCCCCAGAAAGTATGTCCATATTGACCCATCAGTCCCGCCCAATAAAGTGGAATAATTGTTAAGGCATAATAAGCCAAAAAAATAATTAGCCTCTCTCCTTTAAATTTAATTTGCTTTTTCTTTAACCATTCTAGCGTCCAGGCAGAAAGTGCCACGAGAAATGCACCAACCCAGAGACCAGTAACAGTGTCATCAATACCAAGATAGTGTGAAAGTTCGAGTCCAGCACCAACTGCCACAACACAAACAGGACAAAACGCTCCAGCTGATGAAATTTTGAAAAATAAGAATAAAAGCAGAAAAGAAAACAGCTCCAGATAATTTTTTAAATATTTTTTATTCACTGTTTTATTTTTTAAAAAAATTAATTATTTCATCTGATCCTGAATAACATTTTTCCGCTGTCCAAAGGAATGGAACAGAACCAATGGTTTTTTCATCTAATTTGCACTCTTGTTGTTTTTTCACCATCAAATTGGCGTTAGCTTTATTATGATTAACTTCCTTCTCAGTAAAAGTTATTTTTGACTTAATATCATTATCTGTAATATATTTTTCTACAATTTTGCAATGCGGACACTCTTCTCCATAGAATAAAATAATCGCCGAATCATCAACAGTTATTTCTGGCTGATTTCCGCAACCAGCCAATAAATATATTGTTGAAAATAAAAAAATACTGAAAATAACTTTTCGCATAAAAATATACTTAGCTTAATTAGGTGCTACCTTTCTAAATTATATCAAATAATAAGTTATCCTGCAAATTTTCGCATCACATTATCCAAAATCTAAGCTAAAGACTTTTAGATGATGTGCTACGATAAAATCCTGCCGAGTCCAAAAAAAATAGCCCCGATTGCTCGGGACTACTTTTTTATCCAAGTTACAAAAAAATACTAGTATCTTTTTGCTCCACGGAAACCACCGTCATTGCCACCTGGTTTTCGGAAACCACCAGTTCTTGGTCTTTCCTCCATTGGGCGAGCTTCGTTAACAGTCAAAGTTCTTCCTTCGAACTCTTTTCCATCAAACATTTCGACAGCTTTTTGTGCTTCTTCATCAGAAGACATTTCCACAAAACCGAAACCTTTTGAACGACCAGACATTTTGTCAGTGATGACAATTGCTGTTTGAACGGCTCCTGCTTGAGAGAAATAATCTTTCAAGCCGTCTTGTGTTGTACTGTAGGAAAGTCCTCCTACATATAATTTTTGTGCCATGTTTTTTGCCTTATATCTTAATTACGGTTGCAAGCCGACCTTCTCACTTAGCTTACTTCTCCTGAAAACAACTGCTTTCAGACTCTTTTCCTTAGATTCACATATAAGGCAAAACCTGCTGAGAAAACTTACAATAAAATCAGTATACACTAAGATGAGAAAAAAATCAAGTGTTTACAAATTTTAATTTTCACCCAACAATCCATCAATCGATCCATAAAATTGCACCTCGCTGGAACTATTGGCAATTCCTGAGTCCAAACAAGCTTGTAAATTTTCCTCTTTAATATAGGCACCGAGAAAACCACTAGCAAAAGCATCGCCTGCGCCAGTCGAATCCAGTGCTTTAACTTTTTTTCCTAGAGCAAAAAAAATCTCGCTTCCATCACTCACCCAAGCACCTCTGATGCCATCAGTCAGCACAATAATTTCTGCTCCTAGTTTTTTTAGCTCTGCCAATAAATATGCTTCGTCGGTTATTTTTTCACTATTTACTGCCAAAATAATTTCTAGGGCTTCATCTTTGTTAAGAAATAATATTTTCGTTCCAGAAATTATTTCTATCACTTTTTTGACATCGTCGTGAATATTGATTTGTTTTGGATTATAAGCTAGTTTAATTTTATTTTCTTTCGCTACTTTGAAAATTAAATCCAAATGACCTTGCCAGTTACCATGCAAATCGCCAATAAAAATCCACTCGGTTTGGCTGATTTTATCAGGAATTATTTCTAAATTAGCATTAGCTTTTTGATTAGAAAAAATTACTCGCTCACCTGATTGTTCATCTATGATAATTGCCGACATATCGCTGGATAATTTTTTGTCTTTATTAATCAAATCTGTTTTGACATTATTTTTTTGAAGCTCAGAAAGAATCCAGTCAGCATTTTCATCATTGCCAATGTGCGCATAACAAGTTGCATCAATTCCTCTGCGAGCCAATCCCACTGCAACATTAACAGCACAACCACCCAACGCCTCATAGCGATCTTCGATTTTATATTTCGCACCTAGCTCAAACTCGATTTTTTTTTGACTAAGCAATTCGTCAGGTGTTTCAATTATTTTTCCCTCGGCAGTTGGAAAAAAAATATCTTTGCAAGCTGAGCCGATACAGATTATTTTTTGCATATAAGTTTGGTTTAAAAAAAAATTAATTTAATAATGAATCTTTAGTCATTAATTTTGGTTTTTCAATTTCAAGTATCTCTAGGATAGTCGGTGCGATATTGCCTAGCACGCCACCGTCACGCAATTTTTTATTTTTGAACTTTTCTCCCACAATCAAAAAAGGCACTGGATTTTTTGTGTGATAGGTATTGGATTGATCACTATCAAAATCAACCATGTCATCGGCATTGCCATGATCAGCCGTAATAATTAAAATGCCATTTTTTTCCAAAACAATTTTTTCCAAAATTTCAATTTGCTTATCCAAAAATTCCACCGCTTTTATTGTTGCTGGTAAATCGCCAGTATGTCCCACCATATCAGCATTCGCATAATTGATTAAAATAAACTCATAAGTATCTTCCCGTATGCTTTGCACGACAATATTTGTTATTGCTTGTGCTGACATTTCTGGTTGTTTGGCATACGAATCAATCACAGGAGATTTAATTGCGATTCTTTCTTCGCCATCGACAGGATCGGCGTAGCCACCATTGAGAAAATATGTTACATGGGCAAATTTTTCTGATTCAGCAATATAGAGTTGTTTCATTCCTCCCAATGCCATTGGCAGTGTAGCTGAGATTGTGTGTTCGGGAAAAGCGGTGTGTTCATCCAATCCAGGACCAAAATCTGTCAGAGCGACAAAATATAAATTTTTTATTTTATCTAGCACCGGCATATCATCACTTAAAATACTTTTTTCATCCATAGCAATAAATAATTTACTGAATTGCCTTGCTCTGTCTGAACGAAAATTATAGAAAATCACAGCATCATCTTTTTTTATCTGAGCAATTGGTTTGCTATTTTCCAGAATAACTGTTGGCAAGAGATATTCATCCGTTAAATTAGCATCGTAGGCTTTTTCGATAGCATCTTCGGCAGAATCAGCTTTTTCGCCACGGGAAAATACCATTGCATCATAGGCAAGCGTTAATCGTTTCCAATTTTTTGCACGATCCATCGCATAAAAACGCCCAGCGAGTGTGGCAATTTTTCCAACTCCCTCTTCTGCTATAATTTTCCGAAAATATTTCAAATGCTCTTTTGCACTTTTGGGATAGGAATCTCGCCCATCCGTGAAAAGATGACAATAAACTTCTTTAATATTGTGCTTCTTGGCTAATTTGAGAATTGCTCGAAAATGTTCCGGATCGCTGTGAGGGCTATCAGTATTTCCCATCAGTCCCATGACATGAAATTTCCCATCAGATTCATTAACCTGTCTTATTGCTCCCATCATCGCCGGATTCATAAAAAAACTGGCGTCTTTGATGCTATCAGAAATATATTTTGAATCTTGTGGCACGATTCGTCCTGCACCAATATTCATATGACCAGATTCCGAACCACTCATCTTATGATCAAGAAGTCCTACGCAAGTTCCTGTTGCACAAAGTGTTGTTGATGGATAAATTTCAAACAGCCGATCAATGGTCGGTTTTTTTGCCAAGGTTATTGCATTGCCTTTACTAGGCGGAGCAATACCATAGCCATCAAGAATTACAAGCACGGTTGGTTTTTTCATGTTAAATTTCTTCCTCAATCTGCAATAATCGATTATATTTACAAATTCTTTCTCCCCGCGAAAGTGATCCAGATTTCATAAAGTCTGCTCCGGTACCAACTGCTAAATCGGAAATGAAATCATCCGTTGTTTCTCCTGAACGATGGGAAACTACAATTTTCATTTTATTTTTTTTGGCCAATTTTATACAATCAATTGTTTCTGTTAGTGTTCCGATTTGATTAACTTTAATTAGCACAGCATTGCAAGCTTTTTTAGCAATTGCCATTTTTAATCTCTTGACATTCGTTACTAAAAGATCGTCGCCAATATTCATAACACTCTTTCCAAATTTTTCATTCATTTTTGCCCAACCATCAAAATCATCTTCCGCTAATCCATCTTCCACGGAAATAACATTATATTTTTTTGTCCATTCAACATAAATATTGACTAACGCTTCTCGACTAAGCACGGCGTTTTCCGGTTTGAATAAGTATTGTTTTTCTGTTTCATTAAAAAATGAACTAGCCGCCGCATCAATTCCCAAATTAATTTCCTGACCTTTTTTATAACCTGCTTTTTCAATTGCTAAATTAATTAATTCCAATGCTTGAGCGTTGCTTTCTAGTCTTGGTGCAAAACCACCTTCATCGCCCACGCCGATACTAAAACCTTCAGCGGATAAAAGTTTTTGCAATGCATGAAAAACTTCACTACCGGCACGCAGTTGTTCCCGAAAAGTTTTTATGCCATTAGGCACTAATTTATATTCTTGAATCGAAAGTCCAGAATCACTATGTTGACCGCCATTGATAATATTAAACATCGGAATTGGCAACTTGAATTTTTTTGGCATCTTGAATGTGCTCGCAATATATTCGTATAACGGCAAATTTAATTCTTTGGCCATTGCACGACAAACAGCAATCGAAACTCCCAAGATTGCATTCGCTCCCAGATTAGTTTTATTTTCCGTTCTATCCAACTCAAGCATTATTTTATCAATTTCTTTTTGATTTTCCGCCTCCACGCCCAAAAGTACTTTTTGAATTTTTTCATTTACATTCGCCACAGCCGTCTCCACGCCCAATCCGTTATAGCGAGTCATATCACCATCTCGCAATTCCAAGGCTTCATAGGCACCAGTTGAGGCGCCAGATGGAACCATAAAATTTCCCATCGCTCCCGATTCAAGTTTCACTTCAACTTCAACAGTGGGATTGCCTCGCGAGTCCAGAATTTCTCGTGCATAAATTTTTTGAATTTTTGACATAAAATTATTTTTTAGATTTTTTATTTTAAACTATTTAAAAAATCACAATTAAAAATCTCTGCTAAATTCTAACATTTTAAAAATAATCTGTCCAATTAAAGTCTTGTCCAATACAAACCGATAAAGAAAAGTTAATTAAAAAAGAGTGGAAACGAGAATCGTGAAAAAATAT
>JBAXKA010000058.1:0-5766 GCA_037137555.1 Candidatus Moraniibacteriota bacterium | reverse complement strand
GACATCTTTTTGAATAATGGCATGCGTGCCGATGACTAAATTTATTTCGCCGTTGGTTAATTTTTCTAGCATTTGCTCGCGAGTAATTTTTTTTATGGCAGAATGACAAGCACAGGTTAATTTATACGAACTAGTTAATAATGCAATATTAAAATTATAATTTTTAAATAATTGGCAAAAACTTTCAAAATGTTGCAAAGCCAGCACTTCGGTTGGAGCTAGGATAGCGACTTGGCAATTTTGAGAAAGAACATTGAGCGAAGAAATTGCTGCCACAATTGTTTTGCCCGCTCCCACATCGCCATTGAGCAAGCGATTCATGGGAATGGATTTTTCTAAATCTTTGAGAATTTCAGAAGAAGCTTTTTTTTGAGCGTTAGTTAATTCAAAAGGCAAATTTTGAATAAATTTTTTAATTAAATTTTCAGCAAGTTTGAAATTAGTGGCAGTTTGTGTTTCCCAAATACTTTTCATTTGCAAAGCTTTGAGTTGCATTAAAAACATTTCACGAAAAGCAAAAGTTTTTTGTGCAATCAATAATTTTTCTTGATTTTCGGGAAAATGAATTTGTTTTAAGGCAGAAATTAAAGTGTAGAGATGCAATTTTTTGCGAAGATCATCCGGCACAAAATCTGGTAAGTCGGGATTTTTTTCCAGAAAAATTTTCATCTGCCAACGAATCCATTTAGAAGTAATACCTGGCGTTTCTGAATAGATTGGAACAAGTTGACCGGTGTTAGTTTTTTCACGCGAAGCTTTTTCCCAAGCGGGATTGGCTAGCGTGAAATATTTACCTTTTGTTTCTAATTTTCCCGAAAGACGAACTTCAGTGCCAACAGGCAAGGACTCTATGATAAATGGTTGATTAAACCATACAGCTTTTAGGGGAGTTTGATTTTCATCTTCCAAATAAATTTCAGCAATCGTCAGTTTCCGTTTAAAAATACGATTTAATTTTGTTTTTGTTACAACAGCCGAGACAGTTACAACAGAATTTATGTATTCGCTGGAAAGTGTTACGGTTTCCGAGAAGTCATCATAACGAAAAGGTAGATAAAATAAAAAATCTTGGACAGAAAGCAAATTGAGTTTTTCAAGTGCCTTAAAATATTTGGGAGTAATTTTGGGAATATCTTTCAGGAGTGTTTCCGAATAAAACATAAAATAAAATTTAAAGGTTGATTTTGTTTTAATTTGCGTATAAGATAATTTCAGAAGCGTTTTGCGCTTATAGCTCAGTGGATAGAGCGTCTGGTTGCGGTCCAGAAGGTCGCAGGTTCGATTCCTGCTAAGCGCACACTTTATTTAATTTTAAATTTTATATTCCCAGAAAATTTTCTAATATTTCTGCTGGCCCGTGTTCTTGCTTTATTTCTGGAATATATTTTAGCAAAATTCGGCGAATTTCAACCGGATCTTCATTGTGAATAGGAATATGCACGAAAGCGGTTAAATAACTTTTTGTGTGTAGACTGATTATTTTTTTATATTGCGGATCATAAAAAATCCAAAAAGAGCGAATATTTTCAAATGCATAAAAATCCTTGCTCGCTGAAATTCCTTCGGGCACTATTTGAAAATCCAGGTCGCGCGGTTCTTTGTTGAGATACATATAAGCAACAATACCAATTAGCACAAAAACAATTGCCATGATTGGATTGTTGCTAAGCGTTGCATAAATAATAATAGCCAAAAGAATTAGCGCGGCATAGGCGAGGCGCTTTTTATTTTGCTCAAACATTTCAAACTCGGGAGCGTTCCAATGTAAAAGCGAATCAGCAGAATGTTGTTCGATCAGTTTTTCAGCATCAGGAGCTTCGAGCAACTCTGGTTCCTCCCAATTTTTTTCAAATTGTTTGTGATTCTCAATATACATTTTATTATTGTAGCATATTTAGTTAAAATTGCTAATCTTTGATTTTCTTGCTAGATTAAAAAACATGAAACGGATTGAATTATTAGCGCCCGCAGGGGATTTAGAAAAATTAAAATATGCAATTGCTTTTGGAGCAGACGCTGTTTATTGTGGCATGCCAGATTTTTCTTTGCGTGTTCGGATTAATCGCTTTTCAAAAGATGATTTGGTTGAAGCGGTGGAGTATGTACATAAACAGAAAAAGAAAATATATATAACGCTTAATATTTATGCCCATAATCAGCATTTAGAGAAAATTAAAAAACATATTCTCTTTCTGAAAAAACTAAAAGTTGATGCGATTATTGCCAGCGATCCCGGTATAATTTTGTTAATTCAAAAATATTGGCCAGAATGTGAAATTCATCTTTCTACACAAGCCAATGCGACTAATTTTTCGGCAGTGGAATTTTGGAAAAAGCAAGGCGTAAAAAGAATTATTTTAGCCCGAGAAGTATCGCTTGCGGAAATCAAAGAAATTAAAACTAAAACAAAAAATATTGAGTTGGAATATTTTGTGCATGGTGCTATGTGTATGAGTTATTCGGGCAGATGTATTTTGTCGAAATGGATGAATGATCGCAGTGCTAATCTTGGTGATTGCTCACAGCCATGTCGTTGGGGTTATCAGGAAATTAAAAAAATGAATGTCGTTGACGATCAAAAGCGCTTTGAAATTAAACTGGAAGAAGATCGACACGGCACACATTTTTTTAATAGTTATGATCTGAATTTGATCGAGCATTTGGAAGCAATAATTTCTGCTGGAGTCAGTTCGCTTAAAATTGAAGGGCGAGCCAAAAGTGCCTATTATGTTGCAATTGTAACACGCGCTTATCGGGCGGTAATTTCAGCAGTGGAAAATAATAAACCAGAAAAAGAAATTAAAAAAATAATTCAAGAACAAAAAATAGAACTGGATAATTTGGTGCATCGGGGATATTCAACTGGTTTTCTTTTGGGACGAGAACCGGAACATAATTTTGAGAATAAAAATAATCCGGCTAAATTTCAGTTTGTGGGCGAAGTGAAAGGCGAAGAAAATAATTTGAATATTTTGCGTTTGCATAATCATATTTCCAAAGAAGATATGCTTGAAGCGATTACGCCAGAGAAAAATATTAAATTAAAAATTAAAAAAATATTTAATTCCGAAAAAAAAGAAGTTACCGTGGCAGATGGGGGACATAATAAAAAATATTATTTTGAATTCGATCAAGTTTTGGAGAATGGTAACTTAATCAGAAAAATAATTTAGTTAGTTGTTTTTGTTTTGGACATAAAATTTTATGCGATATAGCGATCCAATTTATGGTGAAAATGAAATTATTGAACCAGTGATTTTGGAACTTTTGCAATGTCATGTAATACAAAGACTTCAAGGCGTCGATCAGGCTGGTTATTTTGAACCGTTTTTTCCTGGCACAAAACATTCTCGTTTTGAACATTCCGTGGGAGTTTATTTGCTTTTGCGAAAATTTGGGGCAACCTTGTCAGAACAAATCTCAGGAATTATTCATGATGTTTCGCACAGTGTTTTTTCGCATTGTGGCGATTATGTTTTTGCTGAAGGATCGCAAAAAGAACAGAACCATCAAGATAATATCCTGGATTCTTTTATAGAAAATTCTGAAATTCCCGAGATTCTTTTAAAATATGATTTTGATTTGGCACATATCCTGAACGATAAAAATTTTCCCTTAAAAGAAAACAACTTGCCAGATATTTGTGCTGATCGTATTGATTATTCCTTGCGAACAGCTTGGTATTATCGCAAATACGCGCCAGAACAGGCCTTAAAAATTAAAAATATATTAGCTAATTTAAAAACAGAAAACGGACAATGGATTTTTGCTGATTATAATTTGGCACAAGCGTTTGCGGATTTGTTTTTTCAGGTCAATAAGCGTTTTTATTCCGGCATCGAATCGGCGACAATGTTTCGCACAACTAGTGATTATTTGAAATATGCCTGGGAAAATAAATATATTTCAAAAACAGATCTTTATTCAACCGATGAAAAAGTGCTTGAAAAAATAAATATATATTTAGAAAAAGACCCGATACTTGAAAAACTCTGGACAAGAATGAATAATAAAAAAAGTTGTGAAAATAATTTAAAAAATTATGACGCACAAGTTTTTTGTAAGTCGCGTGTGATTGATCCATTGTGTTATAATAATGGAAAAGTTGAGCGTGTTTCAGAGATTAATCCAAAGTGGAAAGCGGTGGTGGCAAAAGAGATGCAACCAAAGGAATATTTTCTGAAATTTATTTAGTTGTACTTTCAAAAAAGGAGGAAGAATTATGGGAACTAGCATCACGAAAATTGAGGAGTTGGTGAAAAGTGGCAATGGTATAGTCTTTGATATTAATCAGGACTCGTGGATGAGAAAGCCACCAAAAAAAGAACCCGCCATAGAGTTTTATTGCATCTGCGGAAGTCGCGAATATATTGCGCACAATAAAAACAATGGAATTCTTGGTCCCGGCGGAAGAGGCTGGACTACGCATTTTGAGTGTGCTGGATGCAGTAATATTTTTCAGGATTTAGAAAAATATACTAAAGCACAAAAAGCGCTGGTGAAAAAAATACGCGATATCGTTCGCATTTTAACACCAGTGATTTCAGCAGATGAGTAAGATTTTACCGGATTGTTTCAAAAAACAATCCGGTTTTTATTTTTTAAAATAATTGTGCTATAATTTAATTATAAAAATTAAACAATAAAAAATATGCAATTAAGAAAAATACAAGATGCCGATGTGGCAGGAAAAAATGTTTTATTGCGGGTGGATTTTAATGTGGGAATTGAAAATGGAATGGTGAAGGAAAATTTTAAGATTTTGGCAGCCAAAGAATCTATTGATTATTTATTGAGCAAAAAATGCAAAGTGGCCTTGATTTCACATCTTGGCCGTCCCGAAGGAAAAGTTAATCCGGAATTTTCTTTAAAGCAGATTGTGGATGATGCTGAAATAATCTTAGTGGAAAAAATAACTTTCGTGGCTGATTGTCTTGGAGAAAAAGTCAAAGAAGCCTTGGAAAATTTAAGTGAAGGCATAATACTTCTAGAAAATGTGCGTTTTTATGCGGGTGATGAAAAAAATGATCCAGAATTTTCCAAAAAACTAGCGGAAAATTTTGATTTTTTTATTAACGATGCATTTAGTGCTTCACATCGTGATCATGCTTCTGTGACTGGCGTAGCTAAAATTTTGCCAAGTTATGCGGGCTTTCGTTTGCAAGAAGAAATTGCCGAGATGACAATTATCAAAGAACATCCAATGCATCCCGCCGTGGCCATTATTGGTGGAGCAAAAATTGAAACTAAATTGCCGGTAATTAAATTTTTTGAAGAAAAATACGATCATATTTTGGTTGGTGGAAAAATTGCTAATGAAGCGTTGGATCAAAAAACTAAATTTAGTGAAAAAATAATTTTGCCAATTGATTTTATCGATGACAGATTGGACATTGGTCCAAAAACCATAGAAAAATTTAAAGAAATTATTGCTAATGCCAAGACGATTGTGTGGAACGGGCCAACCGGAAAATTTGAAGATGAAAAATATGCAATTAGTTCAAATGAAATACTAATCGCGGTCTTGGCTAGTGGCGCTTTTGTAGTTGTTGGTGGCGGAGAGACATTAGAAATCTTAGAAAAAAATCAAGCCATGGATAAAGTTGATTTTGTTTCCACTGGAGGCGGAGCGATGTTGGATTATTTGTCGGGAGAAAAAATGCCGGGGATTGAAATATTAAATTATGGGTTTTAAAATTAAAAAATTAAATTCCCATTGTTGCATTTCAAAAAACTATGCTACAATAATCAGGTAGTATTAACTAA
>JBAXKA010000057.1:0-5858 GCA_037137555.1 Candidatus Moraniibacteriota bacterium | reverse complement strand
GGCATGGTTTTTTACTAGTGTATTTTAGCATGGTTGGAGAAAGGTGAATAGTTACTTTAACCGGCCTTGACTTTTTCATCAAATAGTGCTATAGTTTTTTGAACAATTGATAATAGCAATAATATAATAAAAAATAAAAAATAAAAAGGAGAAATAAAAAAATGAAAATTCCCACTGAGGGAAAGATGTGGTTGCTTATCGGTCTATTGTTCGCCCTGAGTATCGGGTGGACAATAGCGGACATGGTTTCTTTTGTGAATGAAACAGAAGAAGCCGAAAAGGTAGACAAGAAAGTGTCTGCCTTAAAAAAAGAACTTTTACAGCGAAAGGAGATGCTAGCGAATTTGGAGGCAGATCCTTTTATAAAAAAATCTTGGCATTCGGACGTGCTTGCCAAGAGGGTAAAATTTTTTGAAAAAGAGATTATGGAGCTTGAAGGTAAGCTCCGCAATCTTGAAAAACGGAGGGAGATACGAGAAAACCCTCCGACGCTTATTGATCTGTCGCCAGAAGTTTTGGCGGCAGGTTATTGAGAAGATAAGGGGATCTGGAAACCAGGTCCCCTTTAATTGACAATATAAAAAAGGAGAAAAAAATGACAACAAAAAAATTATTACTGTCTATACTAGCAATATCGTTGGCATTGGTTGTTTTTTATTTTTCAATCAACTCTTCGATGGAAAGAGTTGAGGCCAAAATAGAAATTCTTCAGAATGAGAAGTCGAAAAATGCTGATTTCCTCAGATGTCTTGAGATATCAGCTACTGTCAGTAGCAAGAAAATAGAAGAATTAAAAGATTCGTTGCGAGTTGCTATCAGGGAACTCGAAAATGAAATCAGAAAGGAGGAAATAAAAAATACTAAAAAAAATTTGCTCTAAATCAAGAGCAAACAAAAGGGGAGTTGTCCAACGAGGCAAACTCCCCTTGCTTTTTTTCTGAGAGAAATATGCTAAACTAAAACTATGCAAAAGAAAAGTAAAATTAAAATAATAATTGGCGGATTTTTTATGGCGAGCTTAAGCGTGATATTTTTTGGCTGGCGTTTTTTTGGTGAGCCTAAAAAAATAGAAATAAATTTGGAGAATAAAGCAGAGACGGTTGCAATAATTGAACAAACAGAAGATAAGCAAGAAAATAAGCCAGAAAATAATCAACCAGAAGAAACTAAAAAAGACGCCGTTATTTCGCAGGAAGAAATTTTAGAAAAAATAGATAATAATAAAAAAACAGAACTAAACACGGAAATAAAAACAGAAACAAAAAATCAACCAGTCGAGATAACTAAATTAAAAATTACCAGCCGTTTAGTTGCATGGGGTTTTCAAAAAGCGACGACACGAAAAATTGACACAATTATTATTCATTCGTCCTATGATGCGATTGGTGATAAGCCCTATTCAGTTAGTGGTGTTATTGCAGAATATAAAACTTATGCAGTCGCACCACATTATTTAATTGATCGCGAAGGCAATATCTATCAACTTGTGTCAGATGCAAATATCGCCTATCATGCAGGAGAAAGCAAAATGCCCGATGGCAGGACCGGTGTTAATAATTTTTCGCTTGGAGTGGAAATGCTGACAACCAAAAAAGATAAGCTGACACAAGAGCAATATGCCAGCTTGAAATTTTTAATTGCGAACATAAAAGAAAGATATAAAATTACAGCGGTTTTGGGACACAATCAAATTGCGCCAGGCCGAAAAGATGATCCTTGGAATTTTGAGTGGGTGAAGTTGAAATAAAAACAACACTGTGTCATTCTGAACGAAGTGGAGCGTAGTTGAAGAATCTGCTTTGCATTATTTTAGGCTTGACTTGTATTTATAAAACTCGAGGTATTGATTGGCAGATCCTTCGACTGCGTCCTGAATACAGGACTACGCTCAGGATGACAGGATATTTAAAAGCAAAAATTTATGATTGTAATCATTGAAATCAAAAATAAAATAACTAAATTAATTCTCAAAAATAATTCAGAAAAAATTGATGAGTTAGTTTTTGAGGCTGACGAAAATATTTCAGAAAAGCTGCTGCCAAATTTCGATGAACTGCTTAAAAAAAATAAACTAACAACGCAGGACATTGATAATATTGAAGTGGAGACCGATCTGGGCGATTCTTTTACTTCCAGAAGAATTGCCGAAGCGATGAGAAATGCTTTTTTGTGGACAAAAAATAATAAATAAATAATTCAAGATGAATAGCTGGATAGATTTTTATCAACATATTCCAGAAAAGCTTAATCCGGAAATTATACGGATCGGGTTTTTTTCGATTGGCTGGTATGCTGTTTTGTATGCTGTAGCTTTTGTTGTAGTTTGGTTTTTATTAAAAAAAAGATTATCACTTGGCGAAGATGCGCATGTTTTTAAAAATAATAAACATAGCTTGCCAGGAAAACAAGCAATTATTTTTGATTTTTTGCTAGTTTGTTTTTGGGGTGCCATTATCGGTGGGCGATTGGGCTATGTCTTTTTTTATAATTTGGCTTTTTATTGGTCGCATCCACTGGCAATTATTTCTCCTTTTGATACTGTTACTGGTGAGTTGGTTGGAATTTATGGCATGAGTTATCATGGTGGTCTTATCGGCATTATTTTCGCGACAGTATTTTTTGTTAAAAAATATCAATTAAATTTTGGGGCATTAACCGATTTTATTATTCCAGCCATTCCAGCTGGTTATTTTCTTGGCAGACTCGGCAATTTTCTTAATGGCGAACTTTATGGTCGTGTAACTATGGTGTGGATGGGCATGTATTTTCCTTCCGCTGAATTGTCAATGCAATTGCGTCACCCATCACAACTTTACGAAGCGTTTTTGGAAGGCGGTTTATTGTTTTTGATTTTATGGAAAGTTAGAAATAAAAAAAAGTTGCAAGGAAATTTCTTGGCGCTATATTTTATCGGCTATGGTCTGATGCGTTTTTTGGGAGAATTTTTCCGCGAACCAGATGCTCAAATCGGATTTATTTTTAGCAGTCTTTCTCTGGGTCAATTATTTTCTGTTGGGATGATTTTTTGTGGAATATTTTTGCTTATGATAAAAAAGTCTAAATTTTACTTGCATGATTTTTAGTTGTGGTGTAATATATAAATAATAATTTTTTTAATAAAAATAAATGAAAAATAAAATTTGTTTTCTTTCTCTGTTTCTGATATTTATTCTTTTTGATCAGGTGGCACAAGCCTCAGAGGTTTCATCAACAGTAAATCAACAAGACAAGGTTGGCAATATAAATGTTATCGCGGATATTAATTTCAGAGACCCCAGTATCATCAAGCAAGAAAATAATAAATTAATTCTCTAGTTTAGTTTGGAAAATAAGTTTCCAAAAAGTGAAGCTGGCATCCGCTATGGTGTCCAATTGATCAAGGACAAAACTCTCATAGACGAAAAAGTCTATACGGATGATGTGCTGTCTGTTGAAAGCAATAATTTTATTCAAAAAATCTTCAGTTATGATGCTCCTAGCTATCTCTCTGGCGATTTTGAATTGTGGCTTGTGTCTGAAAATGAAAGTGGTCTGCCCCTTGCCACTTTCAAATTTGAAAAACCGCTGACGCTCAGTGGCACTGGGGAATATTTGGAAATTAATAATAAATCTTGCAGTCTAAAGATTGAAGGGGATAAGGATAATAAAATATATTCACTAATGCAAGGCGTTTCCCTGAAGCCGGAAGAAACACTCAGGCTTAATTGTGAAGTGATTAGTCATTTCAAGGAAGCAGTTACAATCTCTCCAAGCTATAGCACCTTTGAACGCACTATTTTTGGCAACTTGGCTGACAAGGATCGGAAAGTGATGGAAATTGTCTTGCAGGTAGGAGAGAAAAAGACCATTGATTGGAAAATTGAAAAACCAAAAGTTCCTCAGGCTTATGAAGTCAAGCTAGATCTTCTTAAAGCTAATTTGGCAGTTGCTTCTCCTGTTATTTTTCATTATGTCATCGCCGGAGAAAGTGCCACGATTCAAAAGCTGGATTTGGACAAGATCAGCTATCAAAAAGGCGACATCATCAATGCTACTCTGCGTTGGTTTGGTTCAACTGATGATCTTGCTGGTTCACGCACTGGAAATACAAAAGACAATGCTGTATTGCTTGGTCTCGACATTTTCAATGATGCCAATCAAAAATGTGCTGACAGCTTGGAAAAAACGCTTGAGCCAAATTCGCCAGAAGCCAAACTTGCTCTCACGGCCAAGATCAATTGTACTGATCCGAAAGTGAAAGTAACTCTCAAAAATAGACAGGGAGTGATTCTTGCTCAGAAAGAATTTAATTTTTTGAAAAATAAGGAAATTTCTCCAAAACAGCCTGAAGAAACTGCACCTACAGCTAAACATAAGAGCAGTAACTCGGTGATCATTATTATATTAATTCTTGTGCTTGTTGTGATTTTAATTTTATTTTTTTTGAAAAAAAGAAATAAAACTGGGAATTTATTATTATTTTTGCTTTTGCTTGGAGTTTTGTTTAGTTGCAGATTGCAAAATGTGAGAGCTATTACAATTAGTAAGCCAAATAATGGTTGGGGACATTTTTCTTATTCTGTAAATTTGAATAAAGGATCAGGACACTATGACACAGGAGAGGCAATGTCTGTGACGTATAGCGGAACAGCATCTATTTCAACTTGTCATGATGGTTATAGTGGTGGGAATACTACACTATTAGCTGCAACGAACACATCGGGTACTTGGGGTGATTTTGCATCCTCATGGAGGGGCAATGGGAGCTTCGTAAATGGTGATTGTAGTGTTAGTAGTTCTGGTTCTGAGGGACTTGGTAAAGCTCCATCTAATGATGGTTCAATTTCGTTTAGGGCTTGCATATCTGCAGAGGGTTCTGGGGGTTCTCGCAATGATTGCTCTAACTCATCTTCTGGGGGCAATTTTGATTCTGCGAGTGGGAGTATCTCCTATACCATTGCCTCCACCACACTTTCAAAGCCTACTTGCGAAATTAAATTTGACAACAGTACATATAATACTGGTGATTCTGGAAAAATAACTTGGTCAAGTAAATATGCAACGCAGACTTGGTTAATTTGTACATTAGCAGGCAAAAATCTTATTAACACATCTGTGACCGCAACAGGATCTGGTAGTATGGAGCTTGCTTCTCCTGGAAGTGTTAGTTGCGTATTTACAGTACATAACGCATTACCTGGTAGTAGCTCCGAATCTGCATCTTGTTCCGCTTCGGCAACCGTGACCGATGCTTGCAAAGCCACTTGTGGGACTAAAGGTTCTTTCTGTCTTGATCCTGCTGGAATTTCGTACGCGCGGGATATAACTAATGATAAGGATGAAAAATGCTGTGGTGGTAAGCATTGTTATATTTGCAATGAAGGCTACAGACAGGAAGGTTCTCTCTGTGTGCTCAATACTTGTCAAGGCACTCTACCTACAAATTCAGAAGCTTATGACTCAGAAGAAAGCGCCAATCTGACTAATGATAACACCTCTTGGAGTTATGCTTCTAGCGATACTGATACAAAGTGTGAATATGGATGCAAAAGTGGATTTGAGCGACAGGGCAGTTCCTGCGTTATGGTTTATGTTGGTTGTCTTCCTGGTTGTGAAAATTCTGGTTCTGATGTGCGTGCTTGTCTTGATCCTGTAGCTGTTTCATCCGAAAATCATTACAAGGATGTAACAACATCCGATAGTGCTACATGCTGTGGCACTCAAAGATGCTATGCTTGCGCGGATGGTTATACATTTAACATTATCACTAGGAAATGTGTTAAGAATCCACCCGATTGCCTTGCTAAGTGTGCAACTTCTGGTCCTGATGTGCGTGCTTGTCTTGATCCTGTAGCTGTTTCATCCGAAAATCATTACAA
>JBAXKA010000056.1:0-5925 GCA_037137555.1 Candidatus Moraniibacteriota bacterium | reverse complement strand
ATGCAAGTTTAATTTTGACTAAAATAATAAATAATAAAAAATAATTTTTTAATATAAACTATTATGTTCATAGTGATTTTAATTTTGATTATTGGAACGCTGGTTTTCGTGCATGAATTGGGACATTTTGTGGTGGCGAGAAGAAATGGTGTCAAAGCATCGGAATTTGGTTTTGGTTTTCCGCCAAGAATTGTAGGTTTCCAATTTTTGCGAGAGGTGGGTATTGCAGGAAAAAAGAAAAAGCTATTTTCTAAGTGGCGAATTATTTGGGGCGGAAAAGATGGTGATGATGAAAATGAAATTAGCGATTTAACTGAAGCCCATGAAAAAAAATTGCAAGGCGGAACAATTTATTCTTTAAATTGGTTTCCCTTGGGTGGTTTTGTAAAAATTAAAGGCGAGGATGGTGGAAATAAAAATGATGCGGATAGTTTTGCTGGCAAGAGTGCTTGGAAACGAATTAAAATTCTAGCAGCGGGAGTAGTTATGAATTTTATTTTTGCGTGGTTCTTACTTTCTATTGTGTTTATGCTTGGCGCACCAGAGCAAATCAATTCTGATGCGAGTTCTAATAATCCAAAATCTAAAATTCAAATTTCAGAAATTGTTGCTGGTGCTCCAGCGAGTGTGATGGGACTTAAAATTGGTGATGAAATTTTGAAAACACAAAAAAATATAGCCGGCGAAAAAATTGCTTTAAAAAATATTAAAGAAGTGCAAGATTTCATTAATGCAAATAAAGGTCAGGAAATAACACTGGAAATTTTGCGAGGCAAAGAAAAATTATTTTTGAAAGGCACGCCAAGAATTGATGCTCCACAAGGTCAGGGTGCCTTGGGAATTGCTCTTGCTGAAACATCACTTGTTAAGTATCCTTGGTTTATGGCAATTTGGAAAGGGCTTTTAGCTGTTTGGGATATGATAGCGATGATTTTCGTGGGACTCTTCGGACTTATTAAAATGCTTTTTGCCGGACACGGCGGATCGGCGGATGTTGCTGGTCCAGTTGGTATTGCTATTCTCACAAAAGAAGTGGCTAATCTCGGATTAGTTTATTTAATTCAATTTGCAGCTATCCTGAGCGTTAATTTAGGTATAGTAAATATTTTGCCAATTCCAGCCTTAGACGGTGGTAGAATTTTATTTATCTTGATCGAAAAAATCAAAGGTTCACCAGTTAGTCAAAAAGTAGAGCAAACTTTTCACACACTTTTTTTTGCACTACTGATGCTACTGATGCTGGTTGTAACATATAAAGATATTGCACGACTTTTTTAAATCAATTTTATGCTCAATAAAATCAAAACTCTCACAAGAAAAATTTCAGGCAATCTTTTTGGTGGCTTTTCAAAAGATATTGGCATTGATTTGGGAACGGCTAATACGCTGGTGTATGTTAAGGGTCGGGGGATTGTAATCAATGAACCGTCCGTAGTAGCAATTAATAAAAGAACGGGGCAAGTCTTGGCGATTGGCAAAGAAGCAAAAAAAATGGTGGGAAAAACTCCCGGGCATATCGTGGCGATTCGACCATTGGTTGATGGTGTAGTAAGTGATTTTGAAATCACGCAACAAATGCTTAAATATTTTATTGATAAGGTGCATCGTGGTGGCTTTACACTTTTTCCTCGTCCACGCGTGATTGTTGGTATTCCCTCAGAAGTAACAGAAGTTGAAAAGCGAGCAGTGATTGATGCAACACTAAATGCTGGCGCTCGAGAAGCTTATTTGATTGACGAACCAATGGCAGCGGCAATTGGTGCGCGACTGCCCGTGCAAGATGCTTCTGGTAATATGGTTGTGGATATTGGGGGCGGAACAACCGATATCGCCGTTATTTCTTTGGGCGGTATTGTTGTCTCGCGTAATTTACGCATAGCTGGTGATGAAATGAATGAGGATATCGTGCGTTATTGTCGAGACGAATTTAATTTATTGGTGGGAGAAAAAACCGCCGAGGATGTGAAAATTGCCATTGGCAGTGCTTGTGTGCAAAAAGAAAAAAAACAAATGCAAGTGCGTGGAAGAGATTTAGTAACTGGATTGCCAAAAGAAGTTACAATTACAGACGAGCAAGTGCGTGAAGCATTATCTCGTTCAATTAGAATCATTATTAACAGCATCAAAACCGCAGTAGAAGAAACTCCGCCAGAACTTCTTTCGGATATTATGCAAAAGGGCATAATTTTGGCTGGTGGTGGAGGATTGATTCGAGGAATTGATCGCTTGATTGCTAATCACACAGAAATTCCAGTGCGTATGATGGAAGATCCGCTGACTGCTGTTGTGCGAGGAACGGGAATTGTGCTTGAAGATATTGATGCTTTGCGTGATGTGCTAGTGGAAAATCAGCATGAGAGGTCGTTTGATTAAAGTTTTTATCTATGCCCAAAAAATATATCACATCCAAGATAACCAAGCTAGTTTTAGTGGTTTTTTTGTGTGCATTTTTAATTTTTCTTAATCCGCAAGGTTTTTTTAATCCGGTGCGAGGATTTTTTTTGATTGTGGCTTCGCCTTTTCAAAAAGTATTCTATGAAGCTGGTCAAAAAATTAGTGAGACTGTTTCTTTTTTAACTTTTATTTCTGAAATAAAAAAAGACAATACTAATCTTTCTCAGGAAAATAATATTTTAGCGGCCGAAGTTTCAAAGCTAAAACAAATAGAACGAGAAAATGCCACATTGCGAGAACAACTCGAGCTTGCTCCGCGCGATAAATTTTCATTGATTAGTAGCTTTATAATTGGACAAGATCCGCAAGGATCGGAAAGTTGGATTGTGATTGATAAGGGTGAAAAAGATGGTATTAGATCTGGGATGGCAGTGATCGTGGCCAATGGAATTTTAGTGGGCAAGGTTGATGCGGTTTATGCGACTAGTTCCAAAATTAATTTACTGGCTAGTTCAACTAGTTCGGTCAATGTAATGGACACAGAAACAGGCGCAAAAGGCATTGTACATGGTGAGTATGGTTTGGGTTTAATAATGGACATGGTGACTCAAGCAGATACACTAAACGATGGAGACACAATTATAACTTCAGGCCTGGGCAGTAATATTCCGCGAGGTCTTTTGGTGGGAAAAATTAAAGAAGTGCGCGTTTCGGCTGATCGTCTTTTTCAGCAAGCCGTCATCACTTCGCGTATAAAATATTCCAAACTGGATGTTGTTTTTATAATAAAATAAAAAATAAAATGCTACAAAAAACTATCATCTTTTCTATTATTTTTCTTTCCGCTATTTTGCAAGTGGCTTTTTTACTAAATATTTTCTATTGGGGCGTTGGCCCGAACATTTTGCTTTTGCTAATAATCTTTTGGACGACGCAGGAAGGTTTTGAAAGTTCTATACTTAAAAATATTTCAGTTGGCTTTGCTGCTGATTTGATTTTTTTTAGTTTAGTGGGAATGCATGTCGTTTCTTTTTCGCTGGTGGCTTTTCTCGTGGGCTTTATTTCCAAAAGATTTTTAGTGGTTGCAAGAAATTGGCGAATATTTATTTTGGCAGTAACAATTATTCTTGGAACGGCTTTGAATAATTTATTTTTAAATGGCATATTTTCAGTAACAGAATATTTTGGCCGAAGTGCGAATAGCACAGCGCCAGTTTCTTTTTTTAGTATTATATTAGCAAAAGAAATTATTTTGAATATCTTATTTTTTCCGCTAGTTTATTTTTTATTAAAAAAAATTCAACGATCAATTTTTTGGCAAGGACGACTTGCGATCGGAATTTTTTTATTGGCCACATTCTTGGCAATGCCAGTGCGGGCAGAAAGTATTGTGCCAAATGGTGTTACGCATATTGATTCTTGCAGTGTGGTGCTAGATATAAAAAACGATGCTACGATTTTTGCAACAGAAACGATTGAATATAATTTTGGAAATAATGCAAGCTCAGATGTAACAAGATATCTTCCCGTGAGTTATCAGGATTTAAATGGAGCGAATATTTTTCTTGAGATAACGGATATTTCCGTGACAGATAAAGATAATAATTCTTATAATTTCAAGCAAACGCAGTTACGGGACAAAGATAATACTAAAAAATATCTAGCAATTAATATTGGTGCTGAAGAACAAACAGATTTAGGTATAAAAACTAAAACTTTTATTATCCACTATACAGTTTCTGGCGCCATAAAATTCTTGGCCGATCATGATGAATTATTTTGGGATGCTACTGGCGATAAATGGCCAGTGTTTGTAAAATATCCGGAAATAAAAATAAATTTACCCCAAAGAGTTGATCGTGAAAATGTGACTAAAAAATGTTTTATTGGTCTTTCCGCAGCCACAGTGGATTGTATTGATCGAATTAACAACAGGAAGGATCCTGATGTTTATTATTCCTACAAGGGCGTTGTCTCGGGAGAAAGCATGACAACTGTCATGGGATTTCCCAAAAATATTGTTCAAAAAAAAGCCATAGCACAGCAAAGTTTTTTGGACAATTTAAAAACTAATCGGCGAATGCAAATTTTATTGGCAGTGGCTGGAATATTATTTTTGGCAATTATTATTTTTATAATTTATTTCAAAAAGATTAAAGTTATTTATTCTTGGAAAAAAATAAGAAGAAATTTAAAAGCTTTGTATGAAAAAATAAAAAATACTCACGCAAGATGGTGGATAGTGCTTAGTATTATTTTTTTAATTATGTTTATTTCAGGAGTAATGGCTTTTTGGAGAGTGAAAAATACTTTAGATAAAATTTCAGTAAATGGTGCGTCTTTGAATAATATTGTTCAAGCTAGCTTAGACAAGCAAGGATCATTGAAGGGTGAAGATGATGATCAAATAAATGTGCTACTCTTGGGAATTCTCGGAGCCAATCATCCCGGAGGAGGATTAAATACTGATACGATTATGGTAGCAAGCATAAAACCAAAGGCGAATAAGATTTCTTTAGTTTCTATTCCGCGTGATTTGTGGGTGATGGATCCTGGCAGAGAAAATAAAAGCAAAATAAATGCCGTCTATATTTATGGAGAAGAAAAAGGAGCCGGGCAAGGAATTTCAGATATGGAAAAATTAGTTAGCGAAATTACCGGACTGACAATGCACTATACTGTTATTGTGAGCACAGAAGGCTTTGTGCAATTAGTCGATACCTTGGGCGGAGTAGAAGTTAATCTAGCTAAATCTTTCAATGAAAGTGCTCAGTTCGTGGATATTAAAGTTTGCGATGAAGAAACTTTCACGATACCAACTGGAGAATTTAAAGAAAGAACAAAAAATAAAAAAGTTGTTTCCCGTTACCCACTTTGTAAAAATAAAAATCCAGAATGTGGTGGAAATTTTTCTTTGCCAGCAGGAAAAAATATTCTCAATGGAGAAAAAGCTTTGTGCTTTATTCGTTCGCGTTATTTGACGAGTGATTTCGAGCGAGCAAAAAGACAACAACTTGTTTTGCAACAATTAAAACAAAAATCTGCGCAATTTGGTTTTGGTGATTTTGGAAAAATCAATGCCATCTTGAGTAATTTAGGTGATAATGTGCGAACAGATATGCAACTCTCTGAAATGAGACGGTTATTTGAATTATATAAAAAAATGGATAATCCAAAAATGTATCAGCGTGTATTGGATGATTCGAAAGAAGGCTTGTTATACGCTCCAGATATAACTGCCGAAACTGGTTTTATTTTGCTTCCAAGAGGAGATAGCTATGAAAAAATTCAAGAGCTTTTTCGGGGTATTTTTAATAAAGCAAAAAATTGATTTGCGTGATTCTTGATGGTAGTATATAATTAAATTAATTAAAAAATAATTATTTAAAAATAAATAAAATGATAAACAAAAAAAAGTTTTCGGTAGTAGTATTTATGGTAGCGATGTTTTTTTTGAAAACCAATTCAGCTTCAGCTGCTAATCGAACATTCGTTGCCAATCCTGCAAGTGTTATTCCTGGAAAAACAACA
>JBAXKA010000055.1:0-6183 GCA_037137555.1 Candidatus Moraniibacteriota bacterium | reverse complement strand
TACAAATTAAATTTACACCCCTATTTCAATAAATTCAGTATAGCATGAAATTTTAATTTTGCAATTTTTTAATCAGTGAAATCGAGTGTAATCATGTGCTAATTAGTGGTTCAGATTATTCTGAACTACATAACTACTCACGAATAACTTTCGACCGACCACTTGTTAAATCAATAATCGTACTAGCTTTACCGCCAACTAATGTTTCATCCCAAATAATATAATCAACGGCTTGGCTAATTTCTATGGGCAGATCTTCTAAATTTTGCACAGCTGGTTCTCCACTGAAATTGATTGAGGTGGAAATAAAAGGCCTGCCACTTTTTTTAATCAATCGATAAAACCAATTATCAGGCATGCGTATGCCAATAGATGGGCATTGGTCATTAGTATTTTTGTTAATTATTTTATGCTTTTTTAATTTTAAAATAAAAGAGTAGCGACCTGGCAATTTTTCAAATAATATTTTTTTAATTTCTGCATTTTCAATTAGGCAGTTTTCAAAAATCCATTCAAAGGAAGGTGCAATAATTAAAAAAGGCTTATTGGATCTTTTTTTAATCACACTAATTCTATTGACTGAATGGTAATTCAGAGCATCAGTTCCTAGTCCGTGCAAAGTATCTGTTGGATAAATAAAAACTTTACCTTTTTGAATTTCTTGCACAAAAAAATCTTCTTTTTCAAGTATTTCTTTTTGAGAAAATATCTTTAACATAAATTGATTAGGCTTTCCTAGAATAAACAATAAGCTACTACCGCCTAATCCCCATTTTATCAAAATTTTTCTCGATTAGCAATTTTATTTTTTCCAAATCAATCTTCCTGCCCTTGGTTTTTTGCTTTAATTCTTTATTCAAAATCACATCTTCACGATATTCTTGCAAATAATACGCTCGTGCACCAGAAAGCCACTGAGCAATTTCCAAAAAATCTTCCTCCTCGTGAATGCCAGGCACAACAGTTGTGCGAAATTCATATGGAACACGACTGTTTCTGATTAAATCTACGCTTAATTTTATCCGTTCTGTGTCAACCTTTACGCCAACTGTTTCGCTATATTTTTCCAGTTTATTTTTAATATCCATTGCCACGAAATCCAGCAATTTTAAATCTAGTAATTTTTTTAGGACATCTGGTCTCGCTCCGTTTGTATCAAGCTTGATTAAAAATCCCATTGCTCGCACTTTTTTTATAAATTCGATTAAGTCTGGTTGCAAAGTTGGCTCACCACCAGTAATGCAAACACCTCCAAGCTTGCCTTTTCTTTTATTTAAAAATGCAAAAAATTCTTGTTCTATTTTATTTTCTGTTCCGGATAATAAATTGGCACTGCCCAAAACCAATTCGGGATTATGGCAAAAATGACAACGAAAATTACAACCAATCGTAAAAACTGTAGTTGCAAGTGTTCCGGGAAAATCAATTAATGTTAATTTTTGATAACCGCCAATGTTCATAAATTTTTGCAAAATTCAGGGCAATTTTACTAAAAAGCAAAATTGCCCTGCTATCTTTTTTGAGTTAGCAACAAGCTGCATCTTCTAGCTTGAACTCTTTGCGATCATCAAATTCTGCTTGTTTTCCACCATTCCATTGTGCGACTGGACGAATATAGCCCACGACGCGAGAATAAACTTCCGTCTTTTGGAAATTACGCAAAACTGAATCTGCCTCATGGCATGTTTTGCATTTCATAAATTCCTTGCCTTCCACAAGGTAACTCATAAACTCTTCATTATTCTTCAACTCTCGGCCACAATCGTGGCAAACATGTTTTTGCATATTGTTTTTTTTAATTATTTAATTATTTTATTTAAATTTATTTATTTTTTTATTTTCTACTATGCATTTTGGACAATATGGATGCTCACCGTTAATATAACCATGCACTGGGCAAATACTGAAAGTTGGCGTGAGCGTGAAATAGGGCAAAGAATAATTCTCGGCAATCTTTCGCACTAACTGTTTCGTTGTTTCAATATCCCAAATCCGTTCTCCTAAAAATCCATGTAAAACTGTTCCTCCGGTATATTTTGTTTGCAATTTATCTTGCAAATCCAGTGCTTCGAAAATATCCGTTGTCTGTTGCACTGGCAGTTGCGAAGAGTTAGTATAATACGGTTCAGCATTTTTTTCTCGCACATTATTATCATTAGCAAAAATTATTTCCGGATATTTTTTGCGATCAATTCGTGCCAAACGATAGGATGTGCCTTCGGCTGGAGTGGCTTCTAGATTATAGAGATTGCCCGTTTCTTTTTGATAACCAATAATTCTTTTTCGCATATGCACAAGGATTTCTTCTGCTAATTTTTGTCCAGCCGGAGTGGCGATATCCTTGCCAATTAAATTAAGCAGTGCTTCATTCATTCCCACGAGACCAATTGTAGAAAAATGATTTGCCCAATATTGACCACGACGCATTTTGATGGGAGCTAAATAAAATTTTGTATAAGGATACAGTCCACCTTCTGTTAATTTTTCTACCATGGTTCTTTTTGTTTCTAAACTTTCTCTTGCCAAATCCATCAAATAATTCAATTGCGTTAAAAAATCTTTTTTGTTCTTGGCTACATGCCCGATTCGTGGCATATTGATTGTAACAACACCAATTGATCCAGTCATTGGATTAGCACCAAAAAGTCCCCCGCCTCGTTTATGTAATTCTCGATTATCTAAACGCAAGCGACAACACATTGACCTCGCATCATCCGGATCCATATCCGAATTAACAAAATTAGCAAAATAAGGAATGCCATACTTGGCCGTCATTTCCCAAATTGCATCAAAGCGTTTATCTGTCCAATCAAAATCCTTGCCAATATTATAAGTTGGAATAGGAAAAGTAAAAATTCGCCCATTAGCATCTCCCTCTGTCATCACTTCGGCAAAAGCGCGATCAATCATATTCATCTCTTCTTGAAATTCTCCATAAGTTTCTTTTTGTGGAAGTCCACCAAAAATTACTGCTTCTTTTTTTAAATTTTTGGGACAAGTAATATCCATCGTGATATTGGAAAACGGTGTTTGAAATCCCACTCGTGTTGAAACATTCATATTGAAAACATAAGATTGAATTTCTTGTTTTACTTCCGCATACTTCAATTTATCATATCGAATAAACGGGGCAAGTAAAGTATCAAAATTTGAAAAAGCTTGTGCACCAGCTACTTCGCCTTGTGTTGTGTAGGTAAAATTCACCATTTGTCCCAAAATAGAACCAAGATGTTTGGCGGGCTTGCAAGCTACTTTTCCTGGCACACCCGTAAAACCTCTGCGCAACAAATCCTGCAAATCCCAACCGCAACAATAAGCCGCTAGAAGTTGCAAATCATGAATGTGAAAATCACCACCCTCATGGGCTTCACGAATCGCTTTTGTGTAGACACGATTCATCCAATATTTTGCACTAACAATTGAAGAAATATAATTATTTAAACCTTGAAGTGAATAGGCCATATTAGCATTCTCTTTTACTTTCCAATCAATTTCTTGAATATATTTATCCACCAAATTAACCGCTTCATCAAGTGATTGTTCCGCTTCACGATTTTTTCGATGTTGTTCGCGATAAAGAATATAGGCCTTAGCCGTTTCCTCGAAATCCAAAATCATTAAAACTCTTTCTACTAAGTCTTGAATTTCTTCAATTTCTGGAACATAGCCCTCTTTGTGTTTTCGTCCCAAAAGTTTCAAAACTTTTTCCGTCACTTTTTTGGCATCCTTAAGTTCTCCCTCTTTAGTTGAGAGCAACGCTTTGGCGATACCTTTTGTAATTTTCTTTTCATCAAAATTCGCCAATTTTCCATCCCGCTTAATAACTTTTTTTATTTTCATACGGTTTTTGTTAAAATTTTATTTATTTATCTATTTATCAAATGTGTCCAATTCTTTCTTAAAACTTTCCACGCTACAAAATGATTTATACACACTGGCGAATCTGACATAAGCTACTTCATCCAGTTCACGCATTTTTTTAAGAATTATTTTGCCAATTTCTCTGGAAGTTATTTCTGGTTTTTCTTTTGTACGAATTTCATATTCAATCTCTCCAATAAACTGTGCAATTTTTTCTTCCGTAACTGGTCTTTTTTCAAGAGCTTTCCTCACGCCGGTTTCAATTTTGGATTTATCGTAATCAACTTTTAGGCCACTTTTTTTAAGCACACTTAATCTCAAAAGCTCTATCTCTTCATAAGTACTAAAACGAGATGAACATTTTAAACATTCACGACGCCTTCTGGTAATTTTTCCTTCATTGGTTTCGCGCGAGTCAACCACCTTAGTTTCTGTATTATTGCAAAATGGACAATTCATAATATTTTGTTATTTTATACTATATGTAGTGTAGCACAATAGAATTATACCACAAGCAAAATTCTTGGCAAGTAGTATATTCTAAGCCAAAAACAAGAGTTATCCACAGGGGGGATTTTGTAATTTTAATATTGTAGAGACGAAGCACTGCTTCGTCTTGCGTTTGAGAAGAAAAGACATGGCAATGCCACATCTCTACGGGAAATAAAAAAATAATCTAAATTTCTATTTCACAATCAACCAATTGAAATTAATGTCATCGCTTTGTTCTTCATTTATTTTAACTTTGAAAGATTTTCCGTCAGTAATTTCATCGACATAAAGCACCTCACCAAAAGTATTGCCGACTGGCGTGATATAAATTTTTGCGTTTTTGTTGGCGAGCACAGTCTCAATTTCTACTTCAAGCTCCCCCACTTTTAAAATATTCTTGCCAGTTGTATCCTTGCCAAGCTCGAGACTATTTCCTTGAAGTATATCGCCAGTAACAGTATTCGTCGCTTCAATATCCTTCGCCTTCATCACCCCCAACACCTCAATATCCTTCGCCGTAATTTTCCCATCAAGCAAATTAACATTTCCCAAGGCATCTTTGATTATTACTTTGTCTAAATTAAACGCCAATTGAAAATCAATCACAGATTTGGTTTGATCTTGGAGTGTTTTAATTTGATCTTTTAATTCGGTTATGTCGCTTGTTTGTGTGGTTATTTGGTCTTGTAGAGACGCAATTAATTGCGTCTGAATATTATCCAGATTTTGCCCAATCAATTGTAATTTACTATCTACTGTTAAACTTTGATCAGCTAGTTGTCCAATCAGTTGTTCGACGATTTTATTTTGATTATTTGTGATGCCGGTGATTTGAGTTTGTTGTTCTTGCATGCCTTTGACTAAATAAATTGATAATGCGGAAAGATTGGTATCGAAATATTTTGTGCCATTGATTGTTGTTTCGCCAACCATTTCAGGAAAGACTGATTGTAAGTCTTGGGCAATAAATCCAGTAACCAATCTTGCTTTGGTCGCTTCATCGTAACCAGAGAGAGCGTTGTAGTTGAAGGTGGTTGGTTTGAGTTGCATTATTTTATCTAGATAGCCGGTTGAGAGATAGTTGATGTTGGTTTTGAGGCGAGCATCGGAGTAGTTTGTGAATGCTGTGTAGCCATTTGCTCCGGGTTGGCCGTTGACGGTTAATTTATAGCCAGGGGCCGTCGTCCCGATGCCGACGTTGCCTGTGCTTGTGATTCTCATCCATTCTTTCAACTCATTGGTGTTCCACCAAGACGTAGCAAATTGTAGATATCCTGAGAAGTACCCATCACCAGAAACTTCTTTCCTTCCTGCCACTGAGGCAAAGGGATGTGAGAAATTGTATCCGCTATAAGCTCTTCCACCTAAAGTAATTGAGCCACCTTTATCAATAGCATTTGCGTCATTGGTGTAAACCACAAGATTTCCTATTTGATCAGAAAGTGCCTTGTTCGCGCCTTCAATGTGCAATTTCGTCCCAGGATTCGTCGTCCCGATGCCGACGTTGCCACTTGCAAGTACTGACATTTTTATATCTGCAATACCAACATTGTTTGTGTTAGCGTCGTTATTTACTGCTATATTCATACTTCCTCTACCGTTCGCATCTCCAGAGAATACGTATAACAACCCACCTTTCTTATAACCATCCGCAGAGCCATAACCCATACGAAGTCCCGTATAGTCATTAGCTGGTATACCCGCTGTTCCGCCACCGATAGTTAAAGGCAAATCTGTAGCTGTGATGTTATTTATATGTAATTTTGATGTTGGCCCCGTCGTCCCGATGCCGACGTTGCCATTTCCTAAAATGGTCATCCTAGCCGACAT
>JBAXKA010000054.1:0-6205 GCA_037137555.1 Candidatus Moraniibacteriota bacterium | reverse complement strand
CCCCAACCCCAACCACAACCCCATGCATTCCCAAACCGCAATGCGTTAGTGGAGATTGTTCTTCCCAATGTGGTGGGTCTGTGGGAAATTATTGTCGAGATATGACAGGATGTGCTAGCACGCCAATTTGTCCAAGTGGTTGCCCAGGAAGCACTCCATGTAGTGCTTGCAGTTCCGGAGAATGGCGTGAAGTTGCACCGTAGAAATTTTAATTTTTCAAGAAAAATAGAATGAAAAATCAGCACTTGATTATAGGTGTGCTGATTTTTTTATTTTTGATATTTTGTTTGCATACTTTCTGCGTTTGGTTTATTATGTAATAAGGCTAGATATAGTTTTATTTTTTAGTTAAATAATTTTTTTGAGTAATGTTATGGAAAACAAATTTAAAAATCTGAATGAATTTGTGGAAAAGATTGATCAAATGAAAAAGCAAGACAAGCTTGATCTTTCTTCTGATCAAGATTTATCAATCGCGATCATGAATTTGATTAGTATCGAAGAACATTTTTTCTTTACAGCTGAAAAAACTGGCAAGAGCGAATATTATGATTTACTGCAAGAAGTGCGCAAAATGCGTGGAGAATTATTGCGAAAAATTATTAAAGAATATGAGGGCGAAGTCTGGTGTATTTCTAAGCATCTTTTGGCCGCCTCAATGCGTCTTATGGAAGTTGGCACAAAACAACAGGGGATAGGCAATAAAGAAGAGGCACAAGAACTTTTCCATAAAGCCTATGATCTTTATGGAATGTTTTGGGCGCTTAATATGAAATTGATTGGAACAAATGATATTAAAGAAGCGGGCGGAATTGACGCAGAAAAAAACTTAGGCATTAAAAAAATTCCAGAAAATGCCTTGCATAAAAATGATAAAAATCCCACAGGCTTTACGGGAAAATTAAGAGAACTTGTCAGAAAAGCGATTGATTGCTGTATTGAATAAAAAAATTCGCGGAAAGTCGGCCGATCTTTTCGCTTTATAATTATCTAACTAACTAATGCAAATAAATATGAAAAAAATTATAACAAGCACAGTATTTTTGCTAGCTGTTTTTTTGTTAGCAGGATGCGGAGCCAAGGATACAGCAAAAACAACTACGGTTCCAATGCAAAAACAAGACAATAAACCGGCAGAAAAGCCAATTGCAAATACACAAGCAATCGAAACTCCCGCTCCAAGCGGAAAAGTAGATGACACGATTGATGCGATTATCAATAGTGCAGATAGTGAAAAAGCACAAGCGATTAGTGACGCTGATGATGCTAAATCAGCTGTCGATAGCAGTGAAGAATCTAATAATTTAAACAATTCTTATGATCAAAACAATTTGTAGGTATTTTTTGTCATTGTTTTTTGTTGCCGGACTATTTTCTGCGACAAATGTATTGGCTGTTCCTGGGAATGGTAACGCGGGTGAAAATAGAGAAGCAAAAAAAGCCGATATGCAACAAAAAAAAGATGAACGAGTGGCTGAGAAAAATGATAATGTTTGTGAAAAAATTTCAGAACGAGCGGATGTTTTTGGCCAAAAAATGACAGAGCAGGAAAATAATTTTCAAACTAGAAATCAAGAAAAACTAACAAATTGGACAATCAGAAAAACTGAAAATGAAGCTAAGTTGAAAACTAATCAGGCAAATTCAGATGCTAATCGAGACGCACAATTTAAAGCGCTAGAAGCAAGAGCACAAACAGAAGAACAAAAAAAATCCGTGACCGATTTTGAAGTGAAGGTTCGAGCAGCTATTGAAACTCGAAGATTAGCAACGGATAGTGCGATAAAAACTTTTCAAGCTAGTGTGCAAACAGCAATCGCAACTAGAAAAGGTCAAGTGGATCAACTAGTTTCAAGTACAAAAACAGCAAGATTGGCATTGCTAGAAACGGCGAAGGCTGATTGTGCAGTAGGAAAAGATGCAAAAACAGTTATGGCTACTTTCAGATCTGGCATGCAAGCAAATCGCACAAAAACACAGACAGACAAACAGAGCGTAGAAAAAATTAATGCCACGATGGATGCGTTAATTGCAACCAGAAAAACTGCCATAGAAAAAGCCTCAACTGATTTTAAGGCTACAATGGAGCAGGCCAGAATTGAGCTAAAAAAAGTTTTTTCGACTGACAGCTTACAATAAAATAGTATGCTAGAAAAAAAGTATCAAAATCAGATTAAGGCTGTTTTGAAAAAAAGGCTTGGAAAAGATGCTCGGTTTTTTGTATTCGGTTCTAGCTTGGAAACGGGACGGTTTTCCGATGTGGATATTGCTATCCTGGGAGATATTGGAGAAGAAAAAGCAATATCCTTAGCGAAAGAAGATTTGGAGGAATCGCTGATACCTTATAAAATAGATTTAATTTATCTTAAAAAATCTGAAAAATTTTTTCAGACGAAACTAAAAAATGAAAAAAAATTATGGCTTACTTAAAAGAAAAAATTGAACAATTAGAACAAGCATTGATTTCTTGGAAAAAAGCACAGGATGCACCATACAACGATCTCAATCGTGATGCGGCCATTCAGCGATATGAATTTTCTTTTGAGCTTTTTTGGAAAGTGGTGAAAATTTATCTTAAAGAAATTGAAAGCATTGAATGTGCATCGCCTAAATCTTGTTTTCGCGAAGTGCGAAATATTTTGGAATTAAGCGAAGATGAAATTGAAACTTGTCTCTCCATGACGGATGATCGTAATTTGTCAGTGCATACTTATTCAGAAAAAATGGCCAATGAGTTATATATTAAATTTCCTAAATATTTGAAAGTAGCACGAAAAATCATGAAAGAGATTAAAAAAAGAAAATAGTTGTTTATGTTAGAAAAAAAAATAATCATTGATGGCTTGAATATTAATTATTTTCAAAGTGCTGATTTGAAAGAAAATGAAACAGTTGTTTTTTTGCATGGCTGGGGATCACGGGCGGTGCATCTGCGTAGTATTTTTGAAGATTTGTCTGATTTTATCGCAGTGGATTTGCCTGGGTTTGGTGAGAGTGAATTGTCACCAGCTTCTTGGAGTGTGAAAGAATATGCAAGTTTTCTTAAAAGTCTGCTCGACAAGTTGGAAATAAAAAATCCCATACTTGTCGGGCATTCTTTTGGTGGAAGTGTTATTATTAAATATTTAGCCGAAGGAGGAAGCGCCAAAAAAACCGTGCTTATTTCCGCTTCCGGCATAAGAAAAAAAAGTTTAAAAAGTTTTGGTTATCAGATTTTAGCAAAGATTTTTAAAGTATTATTCTTACTGCCAGGGCTAAATATGCTTAAAGAAAAAGTTAGAAAAAAATTCTACCAGGCAATTGATTCTGTCGATTATCTCGAAGCCGGAAAAATGACAGAGAATTATAAAAAAATTATTCAAGATGATCTGACGGATATTTTGCAAAGAGTTACTATTCCGACTGTGCTTATTTGGGGTGAAAAAGATTGTGATACGCCATTGTGGCAGGGAGAATTAATGCAAAAAAAAATTAGCGGATCAAAATTATTTATCATTCCAGATGCTGGACATTTTTCTTTTATCGATCAGCCAGAAAATTTTAAGGCTATTTTTTTGAAACAAATTTAATGATTATTAAGAATTTAATCTACATTCTTCAGGCGAATCTCTATGACGCAAGTAAATTTTTAAAATTTGCGTATACGCATTGGCAGTGGTGGAAGCTGGAAAAACGAGCGAAGCTTATTTGGACAAAAAAAGCCGGCCTTATTTATACACTTACGGTGATTATGTATTTTGTTTTTTTGTGGCAATGTTTTGTTTTGTTTGGTGCGTGGGGATTTATATTTTTATTGATTTTTATTCCACTACTGCCACTGTATATTATTTTTGCCTTATGGCTAATTGAGCCAGTGGACAATTTTTTGAAAGAGAGGATTTTTCAAAAAGCTAAAAAGATTTTAAAAGAAAATAAGAAAAATATTATAGTTATCGGGATAACAGGAAGCTATGGAAAAACCACAACAAAAGAAATTCTGGCGACTATTTTGCAAGAGAAATTTCAAGTAATTAAATTATCTGAAAATATTAATACGGATATTGGCATCGCCGATTTTATTTTAAAAAATGCTAAGATATTTCAGAAAAAAGCAATTTTTATTGTGGAAATGGGAGCGTATAAAAAAGGAGAAATTAAAAGAATCTGTGATTTGGTTTCGCCTGATTATGCTATGCTCACTGGAATAAATGAATCGCATCTAGAACGATTTGGCAGTTTAGGAAATATAGTTGAAGCGAAATTTGAATTACCGCTTAGTGCAAAAAAAATGGCGATTTTAAATTTTGATGATGAAAATATTTATAAAAATTATAAGCAATTTGATTTACCTAAAATTATCGGAGTTTCAAAAGAAGAAACTAAAAATATAAAAAGCTTAGAAAATTTTGGTGGGCTAGAATTTAAATTTAATGATACAATATTTCGCACAAAACTTTTGGCCGTGCATAATATTTCACTTATTTTACTAGCTAGTCGTATGGCACAAGAATTGGGCCTGAGTCTCTTGGAAATTTCGCACGAGGTGGAAAAAATCAAACATATTCCACATCGCTTGGAATTGATCTATAATGAATTAACAAAGGTTTTTGTGATTGACGATAGTTACAATGGAAATTTTAATGGCATTATTAGTGGAGTTGCAGTTTTAAAAACAGCAATTGGTCGAAAAATAGTTTTGACTCCTGGATTAGTTGAGTTGGGAAAAAGAACGCAAGAAATTCATGAAAAAATTGGTCAATTGTATGCAGAAAATAAAATTGATCTCGTGCTCTTAGTAAAAAGTCCAGCTTCTGATTATATTATCTCAGGACTCAAAAGCAAAAATTTTAAAAACTATAAATTGTACAAATCTTCGCAGGAAGCGCATAATGATCTCGCAAATGTGATTAAGAGTGGCGACACAATTATTTTTCAAAACGATTTGCCAGATAATTATTTTTAATTTTTAAATTTAAATAATATGAATATTGGAGTTTTTTTTGGAGGCAAAAGTCCAGAGCATGATGTTTCTATTATTACTGGACAATTAGTTATTTCAGAACTAAAAAAGATGCAACATAATGTTGTTCCGATATATCTTGGCAAAAATGGCGAATGGCACATTGATAATGAATTGGGTCAGCTTAATTTTTTTCAAGATAAAAATAAAACCAAAAAACTTTTAGAATTTTCCCAGTTTAATTTAGATTTACAAAAAGCTCAAGGAAAACTAGTTTTTCAAAAAAAAGGTCTTTTGGGAAAAGTAATTGAAATTGATTTAGCTTTTCCTGCTTTTCATGGATCAAATGGTGAAGATGGCACAATTCAAGGCCTTTTCGAACTTTTTAATGTGCCCTATGTTGGTTGCGATGTTCCATCTTCAGCCATTGCCTTTGATAAAATTCTGACTAAGACTTATTATAAAAGCACGGATGTTCCCACAACTAATTTTATGTTTTTTGACAGGCATGATTGGGAAAGAGATAAAACTAAAATCATTCTGGAAATTAAAAATTCATTGCATTATCCATTATTTGTAAAACCGCCAAAACTTGGATCGTCAATTGGGATATCAAAAGTTAAAGACGAAAAAGAATTAGAACTTGCGATTGAAGTGGCCTTGCATTATGGTGAGAAAGTTTTAGTTGAAGATGGCGTGGAAAATTTAATGGATATCACTTGCTGTCTCGTTGGCAATGAAGATCCAGTAGCGTCACTAATTCAAGAATCAGTTTTCGAAAGTGAACTTTTTGATTTTAAAGAAAAATATCTAAAAGACGGAGGAGCACAATTGGGCAATGCGAAAGATAGCTTGATTATTCCGGCGAGATTGGACAACGAAACAACTGAAAACATTCAAGCAATGGCAAAGAAAATTTATCTCGGAATTGGTGCCAGTGGAATTGCACGGATTGATTTTCTGTATGATAAAAAAATGCAAAAAGTTTTTGCCAATGAAATCAATCCTATGCCGGGCACAGTTTATCATCATCTTTGGAAGGCGAGCGGACTGGAACTTAATCAACTTTTGAAAAAACTATTAGATTTTGCCAAGGAAAAACAGCAAGCAAAAAATAAGATTAAATACACTTTTGATTCCGATATGTTAAGTTTTGCTAATTCAGTTAAATTGAGAATTAAAAAATAATTTTCCTTCCGTGATACATCATTTAAAAACCTAAGGATACTAACCACTAAAATTATCAAATATTTAACCAATTAGATT
>JBAXKA010000053.1:0-6211 GCA_037137555.1 Candidatus Moraniibacteriota bacterium | reverse complement strand
TTTAAAATTTACAAGAGCAGTTATTTTCAAAAACTCTTTGATTTGCGTCACGCTTGCTAGGTGTGAATCATCCCATATCTTAGCAGATCTAGCCTCTTCAGGCTCATGTTGCGTTGGAACGGGTATTCATTTCAAGCTCATGTTGCGTTGGAGTAGACTAAAGCTTGTCTGTTTTATTTTTTTATGCCAGTATAAACAAGTGTTGATTAATAAGTTAAAATAATTTTTATGAAAAAAACAAAAATAGTGGCAACAATTGGGCCAGCTTCTGATTCGAAGGAAACTTTGCGTGAGTTAATTCTAGCTGGACTAAATGTTTGTCGGATTAATTTTTCGCACGGAACCTATGAAACAAATGGCAAGGTAATCACGATGGTGAGAGAACTTTCAAAAGAACTAAATACACCAGTGGGAATTATGGTTGATTTACAAGGACCAAGAATTCGAACTTTGGTTGATTTTGATTTGGAAATAAAAACAGGTGAAAAAGTTTTGATTTATGATATTTCAAAAAAACCAGAAGAAAAAAGTGAAATGAAAATGATTGGTTTGGATTGGCCGGGGATTATTGCTGATATTGAGACAAAAAATGCTATTTTAATTGAAGATGGCTTAAAGCGTCTGGTGGTTATTGAAAAAGAAGCTGAATATTTAATCGCAGAAGTTATAAATGGCGGAATAATCAAAAATCATAAAGGCGTAAATGTGCCAGATTCAAAATTAAAAATTGGTGCAGTCACAAAAAAAGACGAAGAAGATTTGGTTTATGCGATGAGTCGCGAGGTGGATTTTATTGCACTTTCTTTTGTGAGTAATGGTCAGGAAATTGAAGAGACGCGAAATAAAATGCGAAAACTTTTGGGACGAGAAGATAGTTTGCCTCAAATTGTGGCAAAAATAGAAAGAAAAGAAGCAATCAAGAATATTGATGAAATTATTTCAGCGACGGATGTGATTATGGTGGCACGCGGAGATTTGGGAATTGAAATGGACGAAACAAAAGTGGTTATCTATCAAAAAGAAATTATTGCTAAATGTATTAAAGCAGTGCGTCCTGTGATTGTGGCAACACAAATGCTCGAATCAATGATTCAAAATCCAATTCCAACACGAGCGGAAGTTTCTGATGTTTCCAATGCGGTCATTGATCACACGGATGCAGTGATGCTTTCCGGAGAATCAGCCAATGGAAAATTTCCCAAAAAAGCAGTGGAAACAATGAGTCAAATAATTTGTGATACGGAAGATTCTCGCTTTGATGATTCTTTGTGTGCTACGCCAAATGATAAAAAAGATAAAGAGTATGTCGCCATTATTGAAAGCGCATATAATCTTGCTAAAAATTCTGAGGCGGTGGCCATTTTGGCAATTACAGCTTCTGGTTTAACGGCACGATTGATTGCTCATTTTCGTCCGACACAAAAAAACTTCGCTGTAACAACAAGTGAAAAAGTTTATAATCAACTTGCACTTGTTTGGGGTGTAGAAAGTTATTTTCTGGAAAATATTAACAAAGAAGATTTAATTGAGGAGATGTTAAAAAAATTAAAAAATGAAAAAAAGATTGAAGCCGGAAATAAAGTTGTGGTTATCTTAGGAAGAATTCCGGGAGGAGAAAAAATGCGATTAGTTGGAATTCGCGAAATAGTTTGATAATTTTTTAGGAGAGGTCGCATAGTGGTCTAGTGCACCACCTTGGAAAGGTGGCATACTCGCAAGGGTATCGAGGGTTCAAATCCCTCTCTCTCCGCTATTTATTTTATTTGATTATTTTTTTGGAGAGATGCCAGAGTGGTCGAATGGGACGGTTTCGAAAACCGTTGTCGCCCTTAAAAGTGACCTAGGGTTCGAATCCCTATCTCTCCGCCTTCGCTACGCTGAAGCGTAGCTACGGCGTGACGATGTCCGCTGTAGATATGTGAAAGCGAGTTTCAGTTATGAATAATTATTAATTTTTTGCATTAATTTTAAACTCATGCTAAGATAAAAATATTAAAAAATAAAAAACAATATGCTTATTATCTTTTTTCTTTTTGGTCTAATTATTGGAAGCTTTTTAAATGTTGTCGTTTATCGTATCAGAACAGCTGAGACAATTTTGGGACGATCACATTGTCGAAAATGCAAAAAAACAATTCGTTGGTATGATAATATTCCACTGCTTAGTTTTATTCTCTTGAAATTCAAATGTCGTGATTGCGGTGAGAAAATTTCTTGGCAATATCCATTAGTGGAATTCTTGACGGGCATAATTTTTATGCTTTTGGCAAATCAATATTTTGTCTTAGAGAATGTTTCTACATGGACCATTTCCGCCGTAATGATCGTTATGTCTTGTGCTTTGGTGGTAATTTTGGTATATGATATTTTGTACATGGAAATTCCCAATTTAGTGCTTTTTCCAGCGATTTTTCTGGCCTTAGTATTTAATTTTTTTCTGGATTGGGGCGGTGAATTTTCAAATGCTTGGGAAAGATTTTTTGTTTCTGGTCTCTTGGCAAGTGCCGGTGCTTTTATTTTTTTCTTTTCTTTATCTTTTTTTTCACGAGAAAAATGGATGGGCATGGGCGACGCCTATCTTGTTATTTTGCTTGGATTAATTTTGGGTTGGCCAAAAATTCTGCTGGGACTTTTTCTGGCGTTTGCTATCGGTGCAATCTATGGTATGATTTTAATAGGATTAAAAAAGAAAAAAATGCAAAGTCAATTGCCATTCGCACCGTTTTTAATTCTTGGAACTTTTCTGACACTTTTTTATTATAATAGTATGATTGATTGGTACATTAGTTTATTTTAATTTTTGCTTATTCTTCTTCTTGTATGCTTAAAAAAATATTTTTAAATAAAAAAACAAAAATTAGGCCTAGTGGCAGACAGGGATTTACTTTACTGGAATTAATTACAGTTATTGCAATTATTGCAATAATCTCAGCTATTTCTTGGAGCACACTTGGTGGTGCAAAAAAACAATCCGATGTCAACAACGCTTGCGAACAAGTCGCAGCAATGATCAATAAAACACGCAACTATGCTTTATCGGGAAAATTTCCAAATCCTTCGTATGCAGAAACAGTATTTAGATTAGGCTATTTAACAATGCAAATAGACGATGTTGAGGTTTTTAAAATTCCTGGTGGAGTTGATTGTACCCCTTATGGTGAGTTTAGGTATAAAGCTCCAGGTGCGATTGGACTTTTTAACTTGGGACCATTTAGTTCTCAGGATATAATCTGCAAAAGCGGAACAGCATCAAGAACGGTCAGTGTTACGCCATTTACGGCAGTATGTAAATAGTTTTTAAATAAATAGTAGTATAAAATATAAAAATGATTTTGAAAAATAAAAAAAATAAACAACTCAAGAAAAACCAAGCTGGTTTCATGATGATTGAAGCGGTCTTTTCGATTTTTATTGTTGGAACAATTCTGATTACTTTTATGGCTGTGATGGGTAGCGTCTATCGCACAGAATTTGCCAAGCGAGATTTAATTATTGCATCGAATTTGGCGCAAGAAGGAATTGAAATTGTGAGAAATAGGCGAGATGACAATTGGAAAAAAGGATGCCCAGCTTTTAGTGGTGGTGCATGTGTTAACGGTGGGAATGGTCAAACATTTCCGATTGTGACTGGCTACATGGATTATTTGACAACATCGATTACTGCATCAGCGAGTGGTAGTAAAATATACAAAAATACCTATGGTTTTTATGATCATGTTTCAGTAGGAGGAACTGTTACGAAATTTTCCAGGATAATTGCTGTCACTACTCCTAGCATTGATTCAAGAACAATAAAAGTTACAGTGAGTTGGGATAGTAAGAACATCGAAATGACCGATACGCTATATGCGTGGGGAGATCGAGAATAAATTTAAAAAAAATATAATGCAAAAATTTTGGAAAAAAAATAAAAAAAGCTTGCCTGCCGGTAGAAAGGGCTTAACTCTCGTAGAAACTATTTTGGCCGTTGCTGTTTTGAGCATTACAATTATGGCCAGCACTGCTGTTTCATCGTCCTATCTGCGAAGTCGCATGAGTATTAAAAAATATCAAGCTAACAATGAAGAGTTATCGCTGGCTTTGAATTATTTAGCAAAAGATATTCGAATGAGTCATACTAATGGAGTAGCTTCTCCTGATGAATATAGAGCGGATATTTATCCAATAAATAATTCAACAACGGCGCTGGTAGAATATAAATTTAATAGTGGCAACAAAACGCTAACAAGAAATGGTATTGTTATCGCAAGTAATGTCACGGGAAATTTTTATGTTGCGAATAATACGAAAGGCATACCACGAATTACAATTACAATCAAAAAGGAGGGCACGCCCGAGATGGTGGTGCAAACAACTGTTTCAATGCGATCCATGTATAAAGACACATTGTAGTTTTAAAAAATAAAAAAATGAAATTTAAGCAACAACAAAAAATAAAAAGAAACAAGGGCTCAATTCTGATTGGTGTGATTTTGCTTTTTATTATGATTGTTTCAATCTCAGCGGCAGTTGTCAGTCGTTCTTTCCATGGTTCCATACTTGCAATTGATTCCAAGAAGGGTTATAGCGCATATCAAGCTTCGGACACTAATGCAGAAAAGATTCTAAATGATGTTAAGAGTTTAGATAGTAAGGATGGAACTATTCCAGAGAATACTGATTATCTTAGCTATTGTGGAGACAAATGTTATAAGCAAGACGGATCAACTACTCTCGCGAGTGGAGATAAGGTATCAGATATTTATTTTATAGAAAAAAAAGGAGATGCTCAATCAGCAACTCGGGCAGTTAAGGTATCAATGCTCGATCGAGTGGAAAATCCAGTTAGTGATTTGAAAGTTGCTAGTGATTCCAAGAATGGATGCGATGCAAAATTTTCATTGACTTATATTGCTAGTCCTAGTATTGGAAAAATTTCTAATCTTGAATTGAGAAAATCTATTACTAGCAGTTCGTTAACTGATAGTAATAATTCTTGGTCGAAACTTAATTCTCCAAATAGTTCTGCTATTGGCAATGGTGACTTATCAACAACAATTAAAAATTCCGAGTTTGATTATAATAAAACTTATTATTTTTCACTTAAGGCTAAAAATAAAAATCCATTAGCACTTGATTCGTTATATTACAAAAATGTGGTGAAATTCGATTCTCCTTCTATGGATTGCGAAAAGGATCCTGATGATTCAGATGTACTGGGCTGTTTATCTAGTGCCAAGGGCGCACATAATCCAGACTCTTATGCTTGTTGCGGAGGAACTGAATGCTATGTTTGTGAAAGTGATTGGAGCAAAGACAGTGATGCTAGTGGCTTATTATGTTGTACACAAAATGCACCGTCCGATACATCTTGTGGGTGTAGTATGACTGCTTATACCTACAAAAAAAATACTTGCGAAGCATATACGGCTACTTCTCGGGAATGTCCTGACTGTCCACCGCCATCGCCACCATCAGCCACCACCACACTAAAAAAATAATTAAAATAATTGAACTGTAATGAAAACAACAATAAAAAGAAACAAAGGCTCAATTTTGATTGGTGTGGCTTGACAAAATTATACTAATTTTGTAAGTTATAAGCAGACAAATTTTAAATATGTAGGATATGTTTTATCAAAGAAAAATTGAAAAAGAGTTGAGATTGCAGATAAAAACAAAAGAAATAGTTGTTTTAACTGGAATGCGCCGAACTGGAAAGACGAGTCTAATGAAAAATATTTTTGACTCAATTAAAAGTTCCAATAAAGTGTTTTTTGATTTGGAGAATTTACTTAATCGAAAGATTTTTGAGGAAGATAATTATGACAATATTTGGAATAATTTAGCGTCCCATGGTCTTTCAAAAGAAAAAAAGTGTTATATCTTCCTAGATGAAATCCAGTTAATGAAAAATATTCCCAGCGTTGTTAAATATCTTTTTGATCACTATGAAGTAAAATTTTTTTTAACAGGATCTTCCAGTTATTATTTAAAAAATTTGTTTTCTGAGTCCTTGTCTGGTCGAAAATTTATTTTTGAACTTTTCCCATTGGATTTTGAGGAGTTTCTCTGGTTTCGAGAAAAAAAGAAAAAATTTATTGGGGAATTTATTGCTAAAGAAAAAAGTAAGAATAAAATCAGCCATGAGCTTTATAAAAAGTATTATGAAGAATATTTGAAATTTGGTGGTTTTCCATCTGTTGTTCTGGAAAAAGACCATGGACAAAAA
>JBAXKA010000052.1:0-6384 GCA_037137555.1 Candidatus Moraniibacteriota bacterium | reverse complement strand
ATTTTGAACTGAGATGATTGGTTTCATTGTACTTTCCAGTAGCCTCCTTTATCAGGACCAATTCTTTCTATTTTTCCTTTGTTTTTGAGATTTACAATATTCCATTCAATTCCTCTTCGAGTAAGGCCAGTTGCACGCATTAATTCTTGTATGGTTATATTCGGTTTTAGTGTTATTTCTTGAAGAATTTTCTCCACAGTTTTCTCCACAGTTTTCTCCACAGTTTTCTCCACAGTTTTCTCTCCAAATTCTTTGCTCAAAACAGTAAACCTAAAACCACCTGAGCCTTCTTCAATTAATGGCTCAACCAGTCCATATTCTCTTATTTGTTCAATAGCTCGCTTAACCCCACTTCCATAGCGCTCAATCAGCCCGGTATCGCGAAAAATTTCCGCTATTAATTTATTCCTCGGCTTCGATTCGCGTTTTCCCTCCTTAACATCTTCAAGAGTGAAATCAAAAGGCAACCAACCGCTATTCCAAAGCACAAGCTTATCGAAATAAACTCGAAATTGCGAATGAGTCCCTTCTTGATAATCCCTGTGAATTATCGCATTGATTACTATCTCTCGAATAGCGTCAATGGGATATTGCCATCGCTCTTCCCGCTGTGGACGGCCAGTAATAATAAATTCCTTTAAAATATATATTTTAATAAAATCCATCACTTCATCCACTTCGCTAATTAAATCCTGCCGGATTATTTTGTTTTTCTTGATCGTGATGTCGTCTTGAAATAATCCAATTTGAATATCGGTTTGCCGAGAAGGAATTTTTGAAAACAGTAATAAACTGGCATTAGTTGGATAATCATTGCCTTTTTCCTCTACCACCAAAGAATATTTACGCAAAAAACTAAACGCATCACTCAAGTCAGTTCCCAGGTTTTTCTCTATCATACTCTTAACTTTCTCAATTTTTTCCAAATCTAAATCATCCAGGCTCTTTTCTTTGTTGGGATAAAAATCCCAACTAGAATTTTTTGTCCGCAAATACATTTCGGATATTTCCTGCAAAGTTAAAAGATGGTTACTATTATTCTTGCGTAAATAAAAACGCCCCTTGAAAGACACTGGCTTTAGGGGAAATTCAGCTACTTCAAAAACAATGATCGTTTTTTTGTCGATTGTCTGTTTTTCAATCTCAATACTCAAAAATGGTTGCGTTTTTCCTCTAATTTCATTAGCCCAACGCCCAATACTCTCCTGATTTAATTCTATACCCTTGATTTTTTTATCATCAGAAACACCAACAATCACCACCCCACCTTTATAATTGGCCATGGCAACCAGACTAATAATTACTTCATCAGAAAAAGACAATTTCAACTCAATATTGGCACTTTCTCCTTTTTTTATTAATTTTTGTATCTTTTTTTTATCCATAAACTAATGCACCAAATAATACAACTTCAAAAGCACCCGAAAAAACGGATTGATTTTTTCTGACATAAAATCGTTTGGTAATGTTAAAATGGTTTTTTGTGTGTCATCGGATTTCTCGATTAGTTCAATTTCCTCGGGAGTGAATTTGTCTGGAAATTTCAAGAGCAATTTTTTCATGTTATTACTATTGTTTTTCACCTCACGAGTCCAATAGGATTTTCCATCAACACGATGAAAATATTTTGTGTCTTTGACTATTTTAAATTCATAGCCAGCCAGAAAGGCTTTATAACCAAACGACCACGATTCCAAAGCACCAAATTCAGTTTCATAGCCACCAACTTTTTCAAAAACAGCTTTGCGAAAAAGATAATTGCCGTCCACAACCGAATGATAGGCGGTTTTTCGCAGATCATCAAATATCATTTTATCTTTTAGAAATAACCAATTCTTATAAACCAAATCCAAACCTAAAAAATCATAGAAAAAACAAATATTTTGAAAAGTGATCAAATTATCTTTTTCCGTTACGGCAGATAATAATTTATAGAAAGATTTTTTGTCTAAATAATTATCCGAATCAAGCAGAAAAAACCAATCAGCCGAAGCTAGTTTCACACATTCATTTCGTGTAAATCCCCCGCCACGATTTTCTGGATTTTTGCCAATTTTAATATTTTGGGGATATTTTTCAGCATAAGCTTTTAACAGATTATAAGTCCCATCTTTTGATCCATCATCAACCATACAGATTTCAAATTCTGAAAGTTTTAAATTTAGAATCGAACCAACCGTATCACCAAGAGTTTTTTCACAGTTATAACACGGAATAATAAAAGAAATTTTCATAATTTTTAAATTAGTCGGCTTAAATTATTTTCAAAAATATTTTCCCAATCAAATTGCTTGGCATAGACAATCGAATTTTCACGATATTCCTTGAGTGTTTTTTCGTCTTGCATAAGCCTAATTATTTTTTGGGCAATCTCAGTTTTGTCTGGACTAATAATATAACCACATTGCTTTTCTTCAATTTCCTTTGCATTGTGCGAAACATCAGAAAGTAAAATTGGCAAACCACCAGCCAGGTAGGCTTTGATTTTTTCTGGATCAGCGAAATAAGTAAAACTCAATGATCCAGTTTCGTCATATTTTTCATACATCGCAACAGCACAAGCACATTTTGCAAGCATTTTTTCGACATCACTATGCCTTTCTACATAGCCAGTAAAATTAATAAATTTATCTGTGCTAAGTTGCTTTGATTGCTTTTTTAATTTTTCCAAATATTCCCCATCGCCAATGACTAAAAATTTAAAATCAGCTATTTTTTCAGCAATAGCCGGAATTGCATCAACAACATATTGAACGCCTTGTTTTTCCAAAACATGTCCCATAAAAACTAGCGTATGCTTTTCAATTTGCGAAAAATCCAATCGCGGAAAACGAGCGAACCAAATGCCAATCGGTACTGTTTTTTGTTTTCCGGCGGAAAAATTAAAATATTCTTTTCTAGCTTCACTCATTCGGGGAGAAAGGTTCCATGTTTCATCGGCATACTTTACGCAAAATTGATCAAGCTTGTGATATAAATAATTTAAAATTTTGATATCAAATCTTTTGGGATTATAATCAATTACATAATAAATTACTTTTTTAGTTTTGCCAAAAAATCGCAACACAATACCAGAAAAAGCGTTAAGATTATCACAACCAACAAAAAGATCGCTTTTGGGCATTTTTTTCCAGGTCCAAAAAATATTCAACCAAATATCAATCGAATAAACTAACAAAGCGAAATTTTTTTTGATTTTTTTATATTTTTCTTCTTGCAATTCGCCTTTTTCATAAACTTCATAACCAGAACCGGCTAATTTTTCATCCCAAAAAAGTGGATGCCCGATAAATAAAAGTTTGTTAATATTTTTTGCAAGTAAGTATTCCCGCAAATCTTGCGCTGGACCAGTTGTGTAAATATGCGTTGCAATAACAATTTTTTTAGCCTTAAAATCAATCATAAGCTTACTGTTTATTTTCCGTTAAATAAAAAGCGGGAATTAAGGCAGAAAAAACCACTAATGCCAAAAGAATAAACATAGCTGGGAGTGGCAAAAAGAGCATAATTCCAAAAGAAAAACTGGCTGCCAAAATATACCCGATCGGCATGGCTGTACGAAAAAAACCAATCAAATCAACATCATCACCATCGATCCGTTTATAGAAATAGGAATCACGCAAAATTTCCACCATCGCCGCACCAATTCTTGTTCCCAGCATCACAAAAGACCAAATCAAAACGCTTGGCGAATTAGTCAAATAGACTACGACAGAAGAAATTGCCATAATCAAAAGAGCAAAAATTAAAAGATTTTTCTCCCCCCTTTTTTTATCGGCCAAAAATCCCATCGGATATTGCAAAAATACAAAAGGCAAAAGCATGACGGAAAAAATAATGCCAATTTGATTCCAATTTAAACCTAAGTCCAAAAGATAAATTGGCATATAAATTATCATCAAGGCAAAAAAGAATTCCAGCACAAAAGAAATATAATAAATTGCCAAAACATTTTTGCGTTTATATACTTTTTTTAATAAATCTAGCACGGAAATATTTGATTGCGGTTTATCATTCGTATCTCTCAATTTTATTAACGCATAAAAGAAAACGAGAATATTAAAAACTAACAGAAAAACAAAAATACCGGAAAAATTAAATCTTTCCAAAAGTCGTGTTGAAACAAATGGCCCCAGGAGAAAACCAGCATTTAAAATAGTCAGATGCTTGCCACGAATTCTGCCAGATTCTTTGTCGCACGAAAAAGATTCCAAGATTGTATCCAAACTTACCCATTCCAAACCAGAAAAAATCACATACAACATTAAAATAAAAATCCCCCAGCTTGATGGATGCGAATTTGCCAAAAAAATAAGACTCACGAGTTTCAGAGCTAGGATTAATAAAAAAACACTCGTCTTTCCTAATGCTCGCGTTAGCTTATGTAAATTCAGTAAAATTAAAAGTAAAATAAAATACGCCACAAAATAAAAGCCCCCAACATTTTCCGTGCCAGAAGCTTCTTTAAAATAAGTCGACATCACATAAATCAAAACAGCCTGAGAAAAACCCAAGAAAAAAGAGATAAACCCAATAATTTTTGTTTTTTTTCGATTTAAATGTTCTTTATGTTTTTGCATTTTTTGTTTTTTTACGGTGTAATTCTTTTAACATCTCGTGGAAAAAGAATAGCTTCTTTAATACTTCCCAAAGCAAGAATTTTTTGCACAATTCGTTCCGAACCCAATCCCCAACCGCCATGCGCTGGCATGCCCAGCTTGAAAATATCCAAATAATGTTCAAAATCTTCCGGTTTCAATCCATGCTTTATGATATTATTTTTTAATTGTGTAAAATCATGAATCCGCTGTCCTCCACTAGCAATTTCAACGCCACGAAATAATAAATCAAATGTTTCAGTAAATTGTCCGTCAGCACTAGGCATTGAATAAAATGGACGGACACTAACTGGATAATGCGTTAGAAAAATAAAATCTGAATTATGCTTCTTTTTTGCCCACTCGCAAATTAAGCGTTCACCTTCTGGATCAATATCCATATCTTCTGTTTTTTTGTCATATTCTTTTTCTAAAATTTCCAGTGCTTCGGTTAATTTGATTCGCGGAAATTTTTCAGAAAATAAAAGCTCTCCTGTGGCATATTCAGCTAGTTCTGTTTGACAATTTTTTGTAATATTTAATAATATTTGTTGCATTGTTTTTTCTAATTGATCCATCACATCAGAAAAACTTTCAATAAATCCCATTTCCGCATCAAGTCCCGTATATTCATTTACATGTCGTGTTGTAAAATGTGGTTCAGCCCGAAAAACTGTGCCGATTTCAAATACTCGCTCAAATGCACCCACGCCAGCTTGCTTATAGAATTGTGGACTTTGGGCCAGATAGGCATCGCGATCAAAATATTTTATTTTAAAAAAATTTGCTCCACCTTCGGTTGCTGCTGAAAGAATTTTTGGAGTTTTGATTTCCAAGAAAGCATTTTCCCGCATCGCATCTCCATACGATTTAAGCAATTCCGCATTAACCTTAAAAATATCATTGATTTTTTTATTGCGTAAAACTAAATTGCGATTATCTAAAAGTGTATTAAGATTAACATCCAGTTCATTTTTTGCCACATCGAACGGCAACTCAGTTTCCACCTTTGAAATAGTTGTTATTTTTACAGCCTCTAGTTCAATTTTTCCTGTTTTAGCATTTTTTTCAAGACCACCTGGTCGTTCCTTAACTAAGCCTTCAATTTCAACCACAAATTCACTACGAACATCTTTGGCATTTTGATATGCACTTTCTTTGTCTGGAATAACCACTATTTGCACTGTTCCACTACGATCACGCAAATCAATAAAAATCAATTTACCATGATCCCGTCGAGAGTTCACCCAACCAGCCAATTTAACATATTGACCAATCATTTTTGGTGCATCTGCGATTAATGTTCTTTCCATAAATTTATTTAATTTATTTACTAGAGCTAGTTAATTTTTCAATCTCTTTTATCATTTCACTCGGTGTGTATTGTGATTTTAAAATAAAACCATTCGCACCAAGTGCCATGACTTTTTCCTGATCTTCTCTTTGACTTAAATTGCTAGAAACAATAATTTTAATATCTGGATCGTATTTGCCATTTCTTAGATTCTCAATCACTGCGAAACCATCCATCTTAGGAATTAGCAAATCCAATAAAAGAATATCCACTTTTTCTTTTTTAACAATCTCCAGAACTTGATCGCCAGAAAAAGCGGTCAAAACGATATATCCATTGTCTGTAAATTTTTTTTGATAAATCTCAGAAATCATCGGATCATCCTCAGCAATTAACACTTTTTGCATATTTTTTTTAAACTTATTATTAATCTTCCTTCTGAATTATAGCTAACTGACAGAAAAAAATCAAATTTTTAATTATTCACCATCC
>JBAXKA010000051.1:0-6419 GCA_037137555.1 Candidatus Moraniibacteriota bacterium | reverse complement strand
ATATTATCACTGGCATTTTTGTGAATTGAAGGAGAGAGCAATTCATAAAAAAGAAGAGTTCTTTAAAAATTAAATAGCAGAAATAGATTGATTTTTCCCCGCAAGGTTCTTTTTCAAAAAGAAGCTGACGGGGGAAATGTCAATTAAAAAAAACTCTTTTTTCGAAAGTAATGTCGCGACAAATCCTTGAGTAATGGGACGCGACGAAGGCAATGGAGTTTTGTCGGAATATCGTTCAATAAAAGTCCACTAAAAAAAGGACAAAATAAAAACGAGAAAGACAAGACAGAGGAGCCACGGAAAAAGGAAAAAATTCGGACTTTCGCTTGAAGTGCTTAGTCAGCACCGAGAAAGTCCCGGCCACATAGCGGCCGTTGTTCTTCGGAAGGAGGATGCTATGAAAAGAATATTAAGAAGTTGGTTGGGGTTTTTATTTGTCGAGGAGGCCGCCGCGGCCTCCAAAAAAATGATGGAGCAGAGATCTATTCACTGGAAAGAAGTGAATAGGTTGGAGAGCCAGATGGCTCTCTTGGACCAGTTAGTAGATCGCATTTACAAGGGAGGGGAGTGCCCCCACCCGGAAAAATTTGAAGACAATCAGTATGGTAGTAGTATTAAAGATGTCCAAATGAGAGATGGATATAGGATGGTGTATTCGGGGTCTGTTTGTAAGCTATGTCGAAGGGAATTCTTTCGAGACCCAGACCTTGTTCATCGACAGTTGGATCTGAAAAAATACGGGGGGAACCAATAAACAGGCGAAAGCGAGTCAGTCTAAGAATTTGAAAAACTCGCAAAACCACAAACAGCGGAAAAATTATCCACCATGATAATCTTTCCGCTTTTTTTAATGCGAGAAAATTGAGCGCTAATCAAATTTGTGCTATAATATTGGCAAGATGTTTAATTATTGAGAAAAAAATATGCTTGATGGTTTAAAAATGCTTCCGAGTGCAAAAATTGAAAACAAACAAAAGACAAAGGAGGAAGAGTCAAAAGGAATTCTTGTCCAAACAGACGAGCAAGAAAAAAGTGAGAGAATTGCGAGGGAAAGGCAAAGCGATAACGAGTATCTGGAGTTCTTAAAAAAAGATGAAGAGTATTTGGCGTCCATGAAAATTATTGATCCGGATGAATATGAAGATTGCATGAGTTGGCGTGAAATCCATAAAATGACAGAGGAAGAGCTGATTACCTTTTTTGAAAAAAACTGGCAAAACTCAGAATCGTATCGGACAAGCCAAAAAGACTCGGATTATCTGGATAATTCGAAAGAAGGATTCATCAGAGACCAAAAAGACATTGATGGACTCATGCTTGATGAAATGAAAGATGAATTAGATTATGATTTCTTTAATAACCAGCGCATCCTAATTAGACTAGCACAAATCGGCGGAGAAAAAGCGGTTGATTTTGCTGTCGATTTTGTGGCAAACAATAATGAATCAATGCATCTTTATGGTGAAAAGCTTTTTAGTATAATCAGCGAATACAAAACAAAAGAAAAGTACGCGACCGAAAAAATTATTAGTATACTTCTTGAGAAGCGGCATAATGAAGTGGCGACTTTTAGACTTTTACTTTTAGTCCTTAGACAAGTTCAAGCGGAAGATTTGCGTTCTATCTTGAATGGTAAAATGGAAAAAGCAGGGCTTAATCAGGAAGAAATAAATAATCTTGAATATATTAACTCTTTTATTACTCCCAATGGCGACAAAAAAGCCATACGGAATCTCCAGGAATTTTATCAGACCCAAATCAGATTTGAAGATTACAAAGTGAATAAATTGATGAACGAGAAGGAGGTTGGCTTATTGAAAACACTTATTCCAAATGACGGGAAAGTATTGGAAATGGGTTGCGGTACGGGACGGTTAATTACTGAAATGGCAAAGGCAGGGTATGATATTAGCGGTTTTGATTATACCGAAAGACACGCACAGATTACGGGAGAAAATCTAAAACGAGAAGGACTTAAGGCTAAGGTTTTTCAAGGCGATTGGCACAATATTGGATTTGGAGATGAAAATTTTGATACTGCTTATTCGCTTGGGAGAAACATACTTCATGACTATTCGGTCACTGACCAAAATAAATTATTCAAAGAAGCGTCCCGTATTTTGAAAAAAGACGGCCGATTTATTTTTGATATTCCTAATCGGGAAAATGCATCAGAAACGGAATTAGCAAAGCTTTGGTCAGAACGTGAGGAGAGGATGCTTGAATATGGTCAAGATAGTGGTGACGAGAAAACTACCCAAAAGATTGAAGAGTGGGAAAATGGAAAACTGGCAGGGTATAATGGCTACGAGAAACTGGTTTTGAAATATGGTCTTGAAATGCTAAAAATGGGAATTTATAATTTTCGATTCGGAGCAATTTATGACAGTCCAGATGGGAAAAATTTTGCGACCCGCTATTCTTACAGTACAGAGGATATCGAAATGCTGGCGCAAATGGTTGGATTTGAAATTGCGGAAGTTAAAAAAGAAAAACTGGAAACTGGCAAGGATGATGAGAATTTATATTTTATTTTAAAAAAGAAAAAATAGTCTTGATTTATTTTTGAGCGTGCAATTTTTATTTGTTTCGTGTATGATATTAAATATGATTGGAAAAATTCGAGGGAAAATTGAAGCGGTCAAAGAAAATTATGTCATTGTTGATGTGCATGATGTCGGTTATAAGATCAATATGAATGGTTATTCTTTGGCGAAAATCGCCGGAAAAGAAACGGTGGAAATTTTTATTCATACGCATGTGCGAGAAGATGCACTGGCTCTTTTTGGTTTTCTTAGTGAAGAAGAATTAGGAATGTTTGAGCTTTTGATTTCTATTTCTGGCATTGGTCCGAAAGTGGCGCTAGGCATTCTTTCTATTGCTAGTCCGAAAACAATTAAGACGGCAATTGTTAATGAAGATCCTTCGATCCTCACGAAGGTTTCCGGTATTGGCAAAAAAACGGCTGGTCGAGTAATTTTAGAATTAAAAAATAAAGTTGGCACAATTTCGCAAGATGATAAAGATGAAACAACAGATGATTCCAATGCGATTGAAGCTTTGATGACAATGGGTTATAGTCCGCTTGAAGCACGGGAAGCTTTGAAAGCCGTTTCGGCTGATGTGAAAGATGTGGGCAAAAGAGTGGGCATGGCATTGCGAAGTTTGGGCAAAAAATAATTTTTATGGCAAAAGAATTTTTACAATCTAGTGAATGGAAAAACTTTCAAGCAAGTGTTGGCAGAAAAACTTTTAATATTTCTACCTCACCCCAACCCTCTCCTTATAAAGGAGAGGGGGAATTTGGTTTCCGTGCGAATATCATTGAACATAAATTGGCAATAGTCGGAAAATATTTTTATATTCCCCGTGGACCGATTATGTCAGCGGAGGCTAAATTTGATTTTAATGAGTTGATAAATTTAGCAAAAAAAAACAAGGCCGGTTGGATTCGGATTGAGCCGGAGACGGAAGAAATTTTAAAAATAATAGAAAATACCGTAGGGGCAGATCTTGTATCTGCTCCGCATGATGTGCAACCGAAAGAAATTTTTGTGATTGATATTGCAAAAAGCGAAGATGATTTATTGGCTGAAATGAAACCTAAAACACGCTATAATATTAAATTGGCAGAAAAAAAAGGCCTAAAAATTTTTAATAATAATGACGAGAAATATATCAAGGAATTTTTGCGACTGACAAAAATAATGGCAAAAAGACAAGGCATCAATCCGCATGCGGAAAATTATTATCGCAAAATGTTGGAAACAATTTCGGGTGATATCTTGAAATTATATTTTGCGCAGTATCAAGGAAAAATTATTGCGGCTAATCTGGTTATTTTTTTTGATAAGACCTGTATTTATTTGCACGGTGCATCTGATGATAACTTTCGCAATGTGATGGCACCTTATCTTTTGCAATGGAAACAAATTTGCGATGCAAAAAAAGCCGACTGTGTGCAATATGATTTTGGTGGTGTGAAAAATTCACCTCACCCTAACCCTCTCCTTAGTAAGGAGAGGGGACGAAATGCAGAAGAAAGTCCTTCTCCTTACCAAGGCAGAAGCCTGCCTGCCGGTAGGCAGGGTGGTCGAAGGCCGGATGAGGTGAATTCTTGGCAGGGAATCACAAAATTTAAACTAGGCTTTTCGCCAAAAACGGCACCAACTATTTTTCCGGGTAGTTATGATATAATTGTAGATAATAAAAAATATTTAGTTTATAAAATTTTACAAAAACTAAAAAATATTTTTTAAAATAATGCAAAAAATAATTCCGCAAAAACTAAAAAATTTCTATCATCTGGCACAAGCAATTGGGGCGAATGTTTACTATGGTTTTCCAGCCAAAAAAATTAAAATTATTGGCGTAACAGGCACAAATGGCAAAACCACAACTTGTCAAATGATTGCTAAGATTTTGGAAGAGTCAGGAAAAAAAGTGGCAATGATTTCGACAATCAATTTTAAACTGGGCAAAAAAGAATGGATTAATAAAACTAAATTTACAACTGTTTCGGCTTTGGCGACACAAAAATTTATAGCAGAAGCTGTGAGGGAAAAGTGTGATTATTTAATTCTCGAAACTTCCTCACATTCGCTGGATCAATATCGTGTTTGGGGTATTCCGTATGATATCGCAGTTATCACAAATATAACTCGTGAACATTTGGATTATCATAAAACAATAGCTGAATATCGCCGAGCAAAATTAAAATTATTTAAAAATATAAAAACAGCGGTGATAAATTTGGACATGGAACAGCCGGAAGAATTTTTGAATTGCGGAGCGGAAAATATTTTCGGATATACAACGCAAAATAAAAAAGAAAATTTAAAAATAAAAACTCTAAAAGCAGAAAAGATAAAACTGGGAATTGATGGTTCGGAATTTGGAATTGATACTGATAATTTTAAATTAAATTTATTAGGTTTGTTTAATATTGAAAATGCTTTGGCGGCAATTTGCGTGGGAATTTCCGAGGGGATTGATTTCGCGACAATAAAAAGTGCACTTGAAAAGATTACGAAAATTCCAGGACGAATGGACGCCGTGGAAAATGATTTAGGCATAAAAATTATTATTGATTATGCCGTGACGCCAGATAGTTTGGAAAAATTAGGGGTGTTAATTTTAGAACAAAAAAAAGCAGAGCAAAAACTTATTTGGGTTCTTGGTGCTTGTGGAGAACGGGATCAGGGAAAGCGACCATTGATGGGAGAAATTGTGGCAAAATATGCAGATTATATTCTTGTAACCAATGAAGATCCGTATAACGAAGATCCACAAAAAATTATTGATGCGGTTTTTTCTGGTGTGTTAAAAAATAAAAAATTAGTGGAAGAAAAAAATTGCTGGCGAGTTTTTGACAGAAAAGCGGCAATAAAAAAAGCCTTGAAATTAGCAACGCCCGGTGATATTATTTTAGTAACAGGCAAAGGTGCGGAAGAAACAATGGCGATTGGCGAAAAAAGAATTGATTGGAATGATAAACATGTGATTGAGGAGGAGTTGGATAAGTTGCAAATGTCATCCTGAGCGAAGCGTAGCGGAGTCGAAGGATCTGCTATAAATTATCGTTAGCTTAGCGATATATTATAAAACTTAAAATAATGCCGAATAGATCCTTCGACTGCGTCCGATTACGGACTTCGCTCAGGATGACATTATTTTAAAACACTTGCCAAAAGATAAGTTAATAAAAATCCTAAAATTGCACCGACAATTACTTCGCTTTTTCGGTGTCCGACGCGTTCTTTGAGACGCGGAAATTCTGTTTTACTGATTTTTAGTTGTTCAATAATAAAATTTAATCTGCGACCTTGATCGCCCATATAAATTCGCAAACGAAGAGCGTCATCGATAACAATAATAGCCAGAGCAACGGACACAGTAAATGCACCAGAGTTTATGCCTGCATAATATCCAACCGAAGTAACAAGCGAGGCCATAAATCCAGTATGAGCTGATGGCATATGGCCATAAGTGGTGCCATGTTTAACAGCATGACTCCAGTTGAAATCATGTTTGATATAAAAAACCAAAAATTTAATCACCCAAATAATAAATCCAACAGTAACTGGCAAGATGACGATATAATAATTTGATAAATTCAGAGTTGTTAGCATAAAATTGATGTTAAGCTTTTTTAAATTAGTTTTTTATGCTTTTGATTTTAGCATAGGTTGGTTTTTTTGTATATTTTTTGTAATTTAATTGTTATTTAATTTTCTTGCTATTGCATTTCAAAAAACTATGCTACAATAATCAGGTAGTATTAACTAAAAAAACAAAATAAAAAATGATAATTTTGGCTAAACTAAAAAACAAACTAAGCTCCCAACAAGAGGGGACTATTAGCCATACCAAAAAACCAAACTACCACATCCAACAAGGCCTAGATAATCTCCAAATAA
>JBAXKA010000050.1:0-6434 GCA_037137555.1 Candidatus Moraniibacteriota bacterium | reverse complement strand
GTGAAAAAGTAACTTGTAATAATGTTTATTGTTTTGATGGGTGTGAGAGAATAAAGGGGACGAGGGTTTGTGATGGAAAGGAATAATTATGAAAATTTAAAATTAAAACTTTCAGGGCTAGCCATTAATTTGGCTAGCTTTTTTGTTGGGTTAAAAATTGACAGCTTAGCTATAAAATGAAAAGATAAATAGAGCTTGTTTATACATTGAAAATAGAATATAAAAAAAGGAGAAAATTATGGAAGTGAAAACATTGGAAAAAGTGCTTTTTTTCAAGGGCTTGGGAAATTCTCGGCTGGCGGTTGAAATTATGGATGAGCTAAAAGAATATCTTGGGCACATGCCACGATTTAGTCATGCTAATTATGGTCGTTGGGGAGATGGAGAACTGGAAGATAGTTTTCCTGAGTATTTAAAAATCAAAGGAAAAGCAGTAGTGTTTTTTGAATGTCTTAAAGACGAAAGTGTGATGCTGCGGTTTTTGCAACTATGTTGGGCAGCGAAACATCAATATGGAGCAGAGCAAATTATTGCCGTGTTGTCATTTATGCATTATCGTCGACAGGATCGAGAAGACTATGTCCATGAAATCTGGCGGAATAAATGGTTGGTGCAACAAATGAAGTTTAGTGGGATTAGTCATGTCATTTTGGCAACACCACATTCCAGGCAAACTGGAATAAATTTTGAACAAAATGGAATTGTATTTAAAGCGGTTGACTTATCAGATCTATTTGCCAATAGACTTCGGCCACTTCTTCCCGAATCAGACAAAGGAAAAAAAGTTAAAGTGTATACACCAGATGAGGGCTCAATTTCTCGTGCGATTGAACTGGCAAAACGGCTAGGAATTGGGGTTCTGTTTGGTCTCAAGAATCGTGGCTTCAACAATGAAATTGAAATAATCGAAGTGGATCAGAAAAAAATTAAAGAGATCAAAGATCAATTTAATTTTTTTCCTGATTTGGAATATGCCACGCCTGATCTTGTCAAAGACACGATCATGGTAATCGCTGAAGACGAGATTGATACTGGTGGAACAGCACATAGACAAGCCAAACAATTGCGAAAATATGGCGCAGAAAAAATCTATATGGTTTTTACGCACGCTGTCTGCACAGATCCTTGGAGGAGAAAATTATTCGATTTGGATAGTCCCTTTTCACAAGTGATTGTGTGCAATACAATTCCTCGCGGAGAAGAAAAAAGGACAGGCGGAAAAATGCACGATGTTTCAGTGGCAGCGCCATTAGCATCTGAGCTTCTCCGGGTGCTTCAAGATATTCTTGAGTAATATTAACATTTTATTTAAATTAACCCCTGGCAACATAACTGATGCCAGGGTTTTTATATAAATATTGTGATTTTGCGAGCGGTTGACAAAAATGGCATAGATTGCTATGGTAATTAGTTAATAATTTAGTTTTAAATCAATGCGAATAGCCTATATTGGACAAAAAGGTATACCCACAAAAACAGGAGGCGTGGAAAGATATGTGGAAGAAGTGGCAGTGCGTATGGCAAAATTAGGTCATGAGGTTTTTGTCTATGCCAGAAATAATTATACAGACAAGAAATTACAAAAATATCACGGCGTCAATATAATTCATTTGCCAAGCATTTCTACTAAAAACCTCGATGCGATTAGTCATACTTTTTTGGCAACCATGCATGCCTTGTTTCAAAATTATGATGTGCTTCACTATAATTCAATCGGACCAACCTCGCTTAGTTTTATTCCTAAAATTTTCAGCAAAAAATTAGTGATTATTTCGACTTTTCAATGTCAAGATTATTTTCATAAAAAGTGGGGTGTTTTTGCACAAGCTTATTTGCGTTTTTCAGAAAAAATAACTTGCACTGTTCCAGACAAAACAATTACGGTGAGCAGGGGACTGCAAGAGTATGCACGGGATAAATATAAAAAAGAATTGGCGTATATTCCTAACGGTGCTAATTTTAAATTTAATTTTGGCGAAGAACAACTTTTTTCATTGGGCATCAAGAAGGACGAATATATTTTTTCAGCTAGTCGCTTAGTGCGACATAAGGGCGTGCATTATTTAATCGAAGCTTTTAATCAGCTTTGTGCGAAAAATCTCAACGCTGGCAAAAAATTAGTAATTGCTGGTGATAGCGCTTACACAGATGATTATGTCAGTTTTTTGAAAGAGTTAGCAAAAGATAATGAGAATATTATTTTCACCGGAACAATTAGTGGCAAAAAATTAGAGCAACTTTTTTCACATTGCTTTTTATTTGTGCAACCATCTGAATCAGAAGGCATGTCATTAGCATTACTTGAAGCGATGGGATATGGAAAGGCTATTTTAATTAGTGATATTCCCGAAAATCTGGAAACGGTTCATGATAGCTGTTTTGTTTTTGAAAATAAAAATGCCAAAGATTTGGAAAATAAACTGCTGGGAATTATTAGAAATCCCGATCTTGCCAAGGAAGCAGGCGAGAAGAGCTTGGCAGTGGCAAAACAGTTTTATGCTTGGGATGATGTTGTTGCTCAAATAGATAAATTATATAAAACTTCTTCTCGAGTGAAAAAAAATCAAAAGCCTAGTTTGTTTTCACGCAACTGGTATCGTCTTTTTTGCAAGTAGTATTTTGCATATTTAATTCTTCTACATTAGTAATTTGAAAATAGGGTTTTTTCTTGGCGGAAAAAATAATATTTTCCAGATTGACTTTTTTGGCATTACCAATCACAATGCCTTTTTCTGAAGCAGATTTTATGTTCGAGAGAGTGATATTTTCTACTGGTTGCTCTTTTAGTCCATCAATTTTTACTAAATATTTTGGCATATTTCCTGACACAGAAAGATTATCGACGGCGATATTCTTAATTTCAGGCAAAGCTGTGGTGGTGGGAATGTTTGTGGAAGAATCATAGGCCATATCAAATTGCAAAACAGCATTTTCGATATTATTCATTTGCAAATCTCTTGCCCAAATATTTTCAACATAACCACCGCGACCAAGCATGGATTTTATGCGGACACCTTGACCGGAACTTTCAAAAGAACAATTTTGAATATAAATATTTTTAACTCCACCAGACATTTCGCTACCAACAGTAATACTGGAGTGGCCATTTTTCATGCGAGAATTTTTGATCACAATATTCTCAGAAGGACGGTTCACGCGCCAACCATCTCTATCTAAGCCCGATTTTATGGAAATAGAATCATCACCAGTTTCCAAATCGACATTATCAATTAAAACAAATTTTGAAGAATCAATCACGATGCCATCAGTATTATGACCAGTAGTAATTATTTTGACACCACGGATTAAAACATTTTCACTATAAAGCGAGTGAATTGACCACATCGGACTATTTTTGAGAGTGAAATCAAACAGGCGAACATTTTTGCAATTAACAAATTCCACAAAAAAAGGCCGAAGGGCATCACCTTTCTTGGCAAAAATTCTTTCTTCGGTCGGAATATTATCGTTCGCCATCTTGTAAAGTCTTTGGGCATCACCTTTTTGAATTGCTTTCCATTCAAGCCAACTTTCTCCTTGTCCGTCAATAGTGCCTTGACCACTAAGAGAAATATTTTCACAATTATTGGCATAAATAAATGGCGAATAATTCATTAATTCTGTGCCTTCAAAACGCGTGAAAACTACTGGCAAATAATCAGCTGGATTTTTGCTAAAAATAATTAGGGCATCTTTTTCCAAATGAAAATCAATATTGCTTTGAAGATGAATTGCTCCTGTCAGCCATTTTCCCGCTGGAACAATTACTTGACCACCACCAGCATTGGCACATTCAGCAATAGCATTTTTAAAAGCGAGTGTGTTTAATGTCTCTCCATCATTTTTAGCTCCGAAGTTCGTAATATCACATTTCTTTTCTGGAAATTTTAATTCAGCAAAATCCGGCATTTCAAATGGCGGTTCTTGTGGAAAATTATTCAAGACAGAATTATTTTTATTTAATAATAATTTTTGTTTCAAGAAAATTCCCCAAAAAAGACAGATGGCAATAGTGGCAATAAATAGATATAAAAATTTCTTTAGCATATATAATAGTATAGCGTATTTTTTGAAAAAGATGAAATGCGCGCATCACATCATCTAAAATAACACCAAAACCCTCATTGATCTATCAACTAAAAAAACACCCAAATCCATGCTGGAATATTAAGTTAATCATTAAGCCCGATTCTATATAATTTTGACAAAAAAATCAATGACTTGACAGGTTTGGAAAAGCTGGCTACAATGGCTAAGGACAGTTGAGTTTTAAGCAATCAACAAAAAACTTTTAAAATTGGCGGGTGAGATAAAATAAAAAATACATCTTTGCGTATGATTGTGTTTGTGCGTAGAGATGTGTTTTTTGTTCACTAATACAGAAAACATTATGAACTTTAACAAATAAATAGTTTCTCTAAATCCAACCTTTTGGTTTAGAGAAGCAAAAATTAATCACAATTTTTTGTGATTAGTCCAGTCTCGAGCAATCGAGACAAAAAATTCGAGTCTATTTCAAATAAAAGAATTTATTTTTCTTTATATAATCAGATTTACTTCTGATATTTTTTGAGAGTTTGATCCTGGCTCAGGATGAACGCTGGCGGCGTGGATAAGGCATGCAAGTCGAGAGGGTTAGACCCTCGGCAAACGGGTTAGTAATGCATAGGAACATTCCCAAAAGTCATGAATAATCCGGAGAAATCCGGAATAATACATGATGTGCTCTACGGAGTAAAGATTTATCGCTTTTGGAGTGGCCTGTGTCCTATCAGCTAGTTGGTAGTGTAATGGACTACCAAGGCTATGACGGGTAGGGGGCGTGAGAGCGTGATCCCCAACATTGGAACTGAGACACTGTCCAAACACCTACGGGTGGCTGCAGTCGAGAATATTCCACAATGGACGAAAGTCTGATGGAGCGACGCCGCGTGCAGGAAGAAGGCCCTTGGGTCGTAAACTGCTTTTGTAAGGGAAGAATGTAATGACGGTACCTTGCGAATAAGAGGTTACTAACTCTGTGCCAGCAGTAGCGGTAATACAGAGACCTCAAGCGTTATCCGGATTTATTGGGCGTAAAGCGTGTGTAGGCGGATATGTTAGTCAGATGTCAAATCTTCGAGCTCAACTCGAAAACTGCATTTGAAACGGCATATCTTGAGATAGGGAGAGATCAATGGAACATATGGTGTAGCAGTGAAATGCGTTGATATCATATGGAACACCAAAGGCGAAGGCATTTGGTTGGCCCTCATCTGACGCTGAGACACGAAAGCGTGGGTAGCGAATGGGATTAGATACCCCAGTAGTCCACGCCGTAAACGATGCATACTAGGTATTAGGAGAATCGACCCTTCTAGTGTCGTAGCTAACGCGTTAAGTATGCCGCCTGGGAAGTACGAGCGCAAGCTTAAAACTCAAAGGAATAGACGGGGATCCGCACAAGTGGTGGAGCATGTGGTTTAATTCGACGGTAAGCGAGGAACCTTACCAGGGCTTGAAACTTAGCTGCATTAACTAGAAATAGTTAAGCCTTCGAGGGTGCTAAGCAGGTGCTGCATGGTTGTCGTCAGCTCGTGTCGTAAGATGTTCTGTTAAGTCAGGAAACGAGCGCAACCCCTATCGCGTGTTATATATGTCACGCGAGACTGCCCAGAACTTTGTTCATAATATTTTTTATGAATAGGGTTCTGGGAGGAGGGTGGGGATGACGTCAAATCAGCATGGCCCTTTGACGCCCTGGGCAACACACGTGCTACAATGGACAGTACAAAGGGTAGCCAAACCGCAAGGTGGAGCCAATCCCAAAAAGCTGTTCTCAGTTCGGATTGAGGTCTGCAACTCGACCTCATGAAGTTGGAATCACTAGTAATCGTGAATCAGCTATGTCACGGTGAATACGTTCTCGGATCTTGTACTCACCGCCCGTCACACCAAGAGAGTCGGTAATACCCGAAGGCCCTGTTTCAAAGCAGGGACCACGGTAGGATCGATGATAAGGGTGAAGTCGTAACAAGGCATCCGTAGCGGAAGCTGTGGATGGATCACCTCCTTTCTAGGGAGAATTTGGTAAAATTCTAGAGCATTGCACGCGAAGATATTTGGGTCAAACTGAATATTGTGGAATGTGGATTTTACCCGCTGGTCGTAATCTTGAATTTATTTAAGGTAACAGCAACGGCTTAAACGAGCCAAATAATCGTTAGATGTAGGACTTGTACAGCTTACACATAGATTTGAATTTTGGACTAATCGCAAAAGTTTGTGACTTACAAGGAACACCTTATTGGGTGTTTTTTGCATTATTTGGTTGACTTAATCCATAAAAAGATGCTAAATTTTATTTAGTAGTGGAATGTGTTGACATTGGCGATAATCTTGGGACTGTATAAAAAATTGTGTCTGGTATAATTAAAAAATAATTAATTATTAAA
>JBAXKA010000049.1:0-6601 GCA_037137555.1 Candidatus Moraniibacteriota bacterium | reverse complement strand
GGGAGGGATGATGTAGAAAATAAAAATAGCGAATTTGCATAAAATAAAAAAATTAAAAACTAAAAAAATATGTGGTTTGTAAATGATTTAAATTTAAAAAAGCAAGCACGCGATTTGGGAGTCAAGACATGGCAAACGCCAGGCTTCTTATTTATTATTTTAGGTTTTGTGGCTGTGATAATTATGACAGTTACTTTTTACATTTCTCAAACTTATATTAGCACAGAAACATTAATTTTAACGGAAAGCTTTGTTGTCGTGGTTGTTTTGATTATAGGAAATCTAGTAATAAGCTCGATTGATCGAATGATTAAATTGAATAGAATGAAAAGTGAGTTTGTCTCAATCGTTTCTCATCAATTGAGAACTCCTTTGTCAGCAATTAAGTGGGAGACAGAACTTTTACTTTCTAAATTCAGAAAAGAATCAATTAATTCCAAACAAAAACAAAGCATTGAGAATATTGGTGTTTTGAGTTGCAAGATGACAAAGTTAGTCAATGATCTCTTGGATGTAGCAAGAATTGATCAGGGACGACTTATTATTAAAAAGATGCCGGTAAATATTACAGAAATAGTTGAAGAAGCTATTGTTTCTGTTGGTGCGATTATTAAAATTAGACATATTGAAATAATTTTCAATGATAAGAAAAAAATTCCACTTGCTTTTGGTGATCCGGAAAAATTAAGAATGGTGATTGAGAATTTGCTCAATAATGCTATTAAATATATGGCTAGTCATGGAAAAATTGAAATAAAACTTTTCAAGGATGGTGATTCAGTGGTTTTTACTATTAAAGATAATGGCGTAGGAATTCCGCCTGAACAGCACGATCGAGTTTTTGATAAGTTTTTTCGTAGTGATAATATTGTTAAATATCAAACAGAAGGCACAGGATTGGGTTTGTATATTTCTAAAAATATCATCGAACAATTGCAGGGAAAAATTTGGTTTAATTCCATGGAAGGTCTTGGTTCAATTTTTAGTTTTTCTGTGCCAATTAATAAGAAGAATAAAATTTAATTAAATAAAAATAATATAATAATATATGACAAAAATATTACTTGTAGAAGATGAGTTGACCTTGCACAAAGCATTGAAAGAATTTTTGGAAGAGGCTAGTTTTGAAATTATTAGCGCTTTTAACGGAGAAGATGCAGTTGTTCTGGCTAAGTCAAGTAAGCCGGATTTAATTCTTTTGGACATTATTTTGCCTAAAAAAGATGGTTTTGAAGTGTTGGCGGATTTAAAACTAGATGAAAAAATTCAAAAAGTGCCAGTTGTCTTATTGACAAACTTAGAAAGTGCGGAAAATATTCAAAAAGCTTTTGATGCTGGCGCAACAACTTATCTAGTGAAATCTAATTATAAGTTAGAGGATATTGTTAAAAAAATAAAAGAAATATTAAAATGCGCATAAACAATGAACAATTAAAAAATTTCATTAAAGATTCTGGCATGATCGCAGATGAAAAGTTGAATGTGGCTTTTTCTGAAGCAGAAAGTGGCAAAAAAGCACTTGGTGATATTTTACTTTTCAAAAAATTAATCGATGAGGAAAAATTGCGTAAGCTCTATGCCTATATCTTAGGTATTCCTTTTGTAGATTTACAAAAAGAAACAATCGCTACGGATATTTTGCAGATTATTCCTGAACCGATTGCGAGAAAATATAAAATAGTGGCATTTGAAAAAAATGGTGCTGAGCTAAAAATAGCCATGATCAATCCAGAAGATATTCAAACTATTGATTTTATTAGAAAAAAAACTGGTTTGCGAATCGTAACTTGCATCACATCAGAAGAAAGTATTAGCGCCATTTTAAAGCAATATGGGAAAAGTCTCAAGGCTGAGTTTGGTGATATGATTGAAAAAAATTCTTCACAAATAACAAGTGATAGTGAGATAACAGATGATTTAGAAGAAATTGCACAAGGACTGCCAATTATTCGCATCGTGGATACACTTATAAAGCATGCTATCTTGCAGGGTGCATCAGATATTCATATTGAACCAGACGAAAAAGAAGTGCGTGTGCGTTATCGCATTGATGGAATGTTACATGAAGCAATGACTTTGCCCAAGCAAGTGCGTGATGGTATCATTGCAAGAATCAAAGTGTTATCAAATTTAAAATTAGATGAGCATCGTATTCCACAAGATGGTCGATTTAAAATTGAAAAAGATGAAATAAAAATGTCTTTTCGTGTTAGTGTCTTGCCTATTTTTGATGGCGAAAAAATTGTAATGCGTCTTTTGGATGAATCTTCAAAGGGATTAACATTGGAAATGATGGGACTGATGGGAAGAGCACTTGAAGCTATTCACGCAGAAATCAGAAAACCAAACGGCATGATTTTAGTAACAGGACCAACTGGCAGTGGAAAAACAACAACACTTTACACAATTATGGATATTCTCAATACGGCCGATGTAAACATTAGCACCGTGGAAGATCCTGTCGAATATCGTATGCCAAGAATTAATCAAACGCAAATTCATCCGAAAGTTGGTTTGACTTTTGCGGCTGGTTTGCGAGCACTTCTTCGTCAAGATCCAGATATTATTATGGTTGGCGAGATCAGAGATAATGAAACAATGGAAATGGCTATTCAAGCAGCGATGACTGGTCATCTCGTGCTTTCAACTTTACATACAAATAGTGCAGCTGGAACTTTGCCACGGCTTTTGGATATGGGTGCGGAACCATTTTTAGTGGCTTCAACTGCTAATGTAATTATTGCTCAACGATTGGTGCGTAAAATTTGTCATGATTGTCGCGTGGAATATAAATTAAACGAAAAAGAATTAAAAGCACTAGAAAAAAATTATGAGATGGAAAAAATTCTGGAAGTAATTAAAAAAAGTGGATTATTTGGAGATAATATAAAAGCGAAAGATAAATGGAAAGACATAAAACTTTATAAAGCCAAAGGTTGTGAACAATGTTTAGGTGGCTATCATGGACGCAATGGTATTTATGAGGTTTTGGAAATTAATGAAGAAATTCGTAAAATAATTTCTCAGCGCGCATCTTCACATGATATTGAAACAAAAGCGAGAGAAAATGGCATGCTCACAATGATTGAAGACGGTTTTTCCAAATGTATTCAGGGCATTACAACGGTAGAAGAAATTTTAAGAGTAACTAAAGAATAATTTAAAATAAAAAATATGGAAAAAAAAATAAATGCGGGAAAGATGTATCTAATCATCGTTGGGATAATAACGGTTGGATCAATTTTAGCAACATATATTCGCATAATAGTTCAAAAAAATTATACAATAGAATCTCAAGTTGATTGTGATCCATATGTACATAATTGTTTTGTTTGGCGATGTGATCCTGAATCGATTGTTGAGGGAGAAGGCTGTACAGGGGATTCAAAAATAGATACGCAATATTATAATTTAGTCAAAAGAATTGCTACGAATATTCCTCGTTGTGATCCAGATAAAGATGAAAATTGTCTGCCGATGCTCTGTGGCAAATCAGAAAAAAAATGTGAATCCATTTTTTGTGTTGAAAATGATCCTCTCGGTGAATGTAGCAATCCAATTGAATATGCCAAAAATAATCCGCCTGAAGAAGTTGAGCAAGAATAGCTTTAATCAAAATCATCAAAACCGCTTGACAAAGCGGTTTTTTTATGTATAATAATAGGTTGTTGTTCTTTGTTAAATTAAATATTTTTTTAAAAAAATAAAAATAAAACAAAAAGAAGAGAGGGAGAAGAAGAATGGACATAGACTATAAAAGCATTGTTGCCATTTTCTTGGCGACTATAGTTATGGCAATTGTTTTTAAGAATCATCGCAAGATGATTTTTGGAGCAGGCGGTTATCGCATTGCAAATTGGATTCTGGATAATCCAGTTTGGATTTCCGCCGAATTAATTTGGGGATCTGATGGCGTGATTGTTATGATTATATCCGCCATTATTACTAATAGTTGTCTGTTTATTTATTTCAGAAATAAGCAAACAACTTTCACCGTCTGGAATTGTCTGGACGGTGTTGCGGAAGAAGAAAAAGAGTATCAAGAAAAATTTCAGGAGTGGAAAGAAGGCAGAAATCCACTCAAAATTTTTCTTGTCATTGGCGCGTATGTGCCAATGAGAATTTTTCTTCTTCTCTTGAAATTTTCAAAAGTGCCATTTTGGGGCGATTGTATTGCCCTTGTAGCACTTTCAATTTTTCAAGACCCCTTTGTCGCCATTACATATATTCGTCATGGTGACATCGGAAAGCTCACAGGAAAAATTATTTTTATTTTTTCTCTGAGTGTCGTAATCGGCATCGGATATTGGACCATTCGCAATGGTTTAATTGCGGAACTTTTGTTCCGCCCGGTGCTGATGTAGAAAGCAAGAGCGAAATTGAAAATTCAATTTCGCTCTTTTTATTTTTTGCTATATTTTTTTTAGAAAAAAGGCTCTTTAACAAATAGTGTGTTAAATCAAAATAGAAACCTGGCTTCTTTGTCTATACTTGGTGCTGGGTTAAAAATTAACTCAATATTCTAGCATGGATTTAAGTGTCTTTTTAGTTGATAGATCAATGAGGGTTTTGGTGTTATTTTAGATGATGTGATGCGTGCTATTGACAAAATGCTCTTTTTCTGTTAGATTTTTTAGTTAATTTGTAAATATTAGAAATACTATGTTACTGGAAAAAATATTAGAAATAATTAGAAAAAGTTGGAAAGAATTGTTTTTGGCTGGAGTGCTTCTGGGAACGCTATCTTTTTTTCTTTTAGTTATAACACAAAAACAATCAAGAGCAACGACCGATCTTTTAATCGTGCAGAATAGCGGAAATATTTCTGATTATTATGCAATGTCGAAATCGATTGATTATTTGAATGGAATTTTAATGGAATCGGTGTATAGCGAAAAGTTTTTGGAAGAAATGAAAAATATTGATAATGCGTCGATTAGTTTTTTGCCATTTGATAAGGCGGATCGTTTAAAGGCTTGGCAAAAAACGGTTACTTTGAAAAAAAATACTAACGCAGGAATTATTACGGCGGAAGTTTTTGGTGATAATGCTAAGCAGACTATAAAAATTTCTAATGTGCTGGTAGATGTTTTGACAAATAAGAATACGCTTTTTTTGGGGCAAGGACAAAATATCGAGGTTAAAATTTTGAGTGGTCCGATTGCTGAAAATAATCCTACGATGATGCAGATTTTTTTGGTTAGTTGTGGTGGGTTTATATTCGGAATATTGCTCGCTAGTTTTTGGATTTTTTATCGCGAAGAAAAAAACAATAACAATCAAGTGTTTCAGCATAATTTTCTTGGAAGATAGAATATTTTTAGTTTAGCAATTTCTTATTCAATCTCGAATGTTTCGGGATTGGCATGAGGTTGTTATGGATTGTCCGTTGACAACTGAATATTAAAAAAATACTGAAAAGAAAGGATGGTGGCAGATGATGATAAAGAGAATAGAAATGTTTTTTTTGGTTATGGTCGTGGCTGCTATTTTTTCTAGTTGTGCAGCGACAAATATGCGGATGAAAGGGGATTTTGGTCAGGAGAATAAAGTTTTGAATCTTTTGATTGAACCCACTGATTCCGCTGGCGTCACTGAGACGCCAAAACTCTCAGACGGGAAATTTGCATGTTTCGATGTGCCGTTTCCCGAGGCACTGAAAAAAGAAATATACATACCAGAAAGAATTAAATGGTATGTATTAGTTTTAGCTCAAGGATATGAATACCTTGGGCAACTAATTAAACGCACAAGTGGCGAGTGCGAACTCTTGGTGGATGGAATCGCCGAAGAGTTAGAAAACGCTAAGGGCATCATTTTATCAACGAGAGCTGAGAAGGTTTTCGGCTTTGAAGTTGATAGTGATGGCACAGAGATAAGTCGCAACAGTTTTATGTCAGATGCGACTTACCGGAAAGAGTTAATCGAGAAACATGGCAGTAATCTTTCCGAATTTTCTTTGTCAAAAAAACTGGTCAATGATATTGGCCAGTGGAATCGTTTTAATTCTCCACGGGGTTTTATTTTAACCCCGCTGGATGAAAAAAGATTCCGTGAAATTATTTCAATCAACCCGGGGGATACTTATTCCCAAAGGTTGATGAATCAAAGCTGGGTAATATCGACCAACCCAGTCGGCATGGTGATTCAAAATGGCATCGTGAATAATATAAATGCTATTTCTGGATCGCCTAACACCGAGTGGCGGTCGAAAAATAAAGAAGTAAAAAAATAAAAAAGGGAAAAGGAGAAAAAAATGAAAAAGTTTAAAAGTTTTTTAATCCTGGTTATTGTCGTGTTTTTTTCAAGCACAGCAATGGCAGGGAGTTGGACAGTAATGGTAGGCGATACCCTTTCGGGAATCGCCAAAAAAAGCGGAAATAGTTTGACGGCAGTGATGCTGGCAAACCCGCAATTAAAAAACTTTAACCACATTTTGATTGGGCAAAGTATTTGTTTGCCTGAAAAAGGTGTGCAGGCAGTTCGACAAATTGCCAAAAAAACCCCGGTCAGTATTGACGGAATGATTTGGCGGCAGGTCGGTGCCGATCCCTATCGGGGAACGGCGAAATGGGCTATCGAAAAGTTCGATATCCCAACC
>JBAXKA010000048.1:0-6656 GCA_037137555.1 Candidatus Moraniibacteriota bacterium | reverse complement strand
TAATAATTAATTATTTTTTAATTATACCAGACACAATTTTTTATACAGTCCCTTTCAGTTAAGTTAATGATTAGTTATTAGCTGTAACTATTCAACCTTATACTGAGATGTCTTTTATTTAAAAGTTAATTGCAATTCAGATTAGAATTTAAGTGCAAGTATTTGACAGAATTATGCTTTAATGCTAAGGTAATTAGTTAATAATTTAATTGATTAATTATAGATAAAAGTATGTTTAATACGAGCAAAATTGATTTAAAGAGAGTGTTTATTGCCTTTTTGTTTTTGGCAGTAATCGTGCCATTTTTGACTTTTGCGGGAAGTGGCAAGAAAATTTATGTTGATGTTAAAACAAGTGGAACACAAGATGGTTCTTCCGATCATCCTTATAAAACAATTAGTCAGGCATTAAGAAAGGCCAATAAAAATACAAAAATTTATGTCAGCAAGGGAACTTATCATGAAAATTTAGTTGTGCCGAAAAGTGTGGAAATTTTTGGTAATGATCGAGATGACACTATTATAGATGCAAAAAACGATGATGATTCAGCTGTGTATTTAAACGGTGGAGCAAAGCTTTATAAATTAACAATTAAGAATGGGAAAAATGGCATTAAAGTTGCCGATGGCGGAAGAGTAAAAATTATTAAATGTAAGATTGAAAAAAATAATCGTGACGGAGTGATTGTTTTCGCAGGAAAATTAAATGATAATAATCTTGTAACGATTAGTGAAACGGATATCGAAAATAATGGACACAACGGAATTTATTCTGAGAAAAGAAATTTAGTGATCTATAAAAGCAATATTGATAGCAATGGAAGTGATGGTGCCTCTTTCGAAGCTGGGGCTAAGGCGTGGATTGAAGGAACTAATTTTCAAAAAAATTCTGGCAGTGGACTCAAGGTTCGTCTTGATCAATCACAAATTTTCACAAAAAATAATACCTATGCAAATAACAAGCGAGAAGGTGTTGAAATTAATGCTTATGGTGTAGCCGGAAGAGTGGATATAAATAAATCAAAATTCATAGACAATGCTAATTATGGAATTGCTCGCGTGCAAAGAAAAACTTTTGCTGAAAGTATTTGGAAGGGCTTGACTGTTGGAAATACAACTTATTCCAAAACAGAAAAAGGTGAAATTTCTGGAATATTTAAATTATCAAACTAAATAAAAGCACAATATGAACAAAGAAACTTGGCGAAAAAAAATAGGTGTGCTTGGTATAATATTTTTGCTTATTTTTTTATTCAATTTGAATAAAAGCAAAACATATCAATCTGAAACGGATATTTTGATTTTGCCAAAAAATGAATCAATCACACGCAGTCTTGATTTGGTTATTGCAAATTTTCAACAAGTACTAGCATCATTAGCATTTAATGATCGCATCGCAGAGAATAATGATGCATTGGAATCCGGTATAGAATTGCCAAATTACAAACGCAAAGAATTTTGGAATTCCAAAATCACCGCAACGCAAATAGAGAAAAGTGGAGTTATCCAAATCAAAAATTTCGACCAAGACAGTACATTGGCGAAAGAATTGAATAATGACACTGTAGAAAATTTAATCGCCATAGCGGGAAATTACTATAATATTAAAACAGACTTAGAAATCAGAATTGTTGATGGGCCGATTGTTAAGCGAGTTATTTCTCAAAATATATTTAGCATTATTGGGCAAAGTCTTCTTTGGACACTAGGAATTTATGTAATTTTCTTTTTGCTTTTTCCTCTAATTTTTATCAAAAAAGAAGCAATTAGAAAAGAGTTTTTTGGTCAAGATTTTTTGTCAAAAATAGCACCATCAAAAAAAACAATCCAGGCTGTCTTGCTAGAAGAAGATAATTATTTTGCTAATAAGAACTTTTTTGAAAATGTTAAAAAGGCAGATGAATTAAAAGTTGAAGTACCACAAGAAAATGTTTCTTCCTTGTCGACTTTTCCTAATTTTGGAAAAAAAGCAGCCACTCCAGCTAATTTGCCAGTGAGCGAAGAGGAAGTGCCAGATATCTTTCGTCAAAAAGAAATTATTTCTAATGATTATGTTTCTCGTGAAGCCACAGAAGATGAAGTAAAAGCCAGACTAAATCGTTTATTGGGTGGAGGGAAATAAAAAAAATAGATTTTCAAAAAAGCTGTTCTTGTTTTTTAGGAGCGACGGTGAATTTAAGATATTATTGCACTACCTGCGGTTCTTCATGTGGTGCATTTTCATAATTATTATCTAAAAGTAAATTAGCCTGAATGGTTTTAATTCAGGATGTGATGCGAAGCATGGCATTTTTATAAAAAAGATGCTAAGCTGAAAAAGTTAAGAATAATAGTCTGTAATTTTGTGTATCAAGTAAAATTAGAAAAATTTGAAGGACCATTGGAATTGCTCTTAGAATTAATTGAAAAAGAAAAATTAAGTATCACGGAGTTGAATCTTGCTCATGTGACAGATCAATATTTGGAGCATATTAGAGATAATAAAAATATCCACTTGGAAAACTTAGCGGATTTTTTGTCTGTGGCGGCAAAATTGATTCTCATAAAATCTCGTGCACTATTGCCAATTCTAAAATTTAGTGACGAGGAAGAAGAAGAGATTGAGGATTTGGCACAACAATTGATGGAATATAAAAAATTTAAAGAAATTTCCGCTAAGATTGGAAAGTTGGCTATGGCACAAAAAGTTTGTTTTTCCAAGACAGCTTATCAGGGAATTCGGTCAGTTTTTTATCCGCCAGAGGGGATTAATGCGTATGATTTAAAGAAATATTTTCAAAAAGTGCTTGCGGAAATTCCAGTCGTGGCAGTTTTGCAGGAAGAAATTGTGGGTGAAATAATTACGCTGGAAGAGCGAATTAGCGATCTGGAAATTGCTTTACGAAATAAATTGGAAACTTGTTTTTCCGAATTGGTGGCACAGGCACAAGATAAAGTTGATGTGATTATATCTTTCTTGGCGATGTTAGAGATGGTGAAACAAAGAATGATCAATGTCGAACAATCCGAATTATTTCAAGATATTAAATTGAGTTTGCGAAGTGGAACTGAATAAATAAAAAATTTAAACTAACTAGTCTAATTTTATGGAACCAGAAAAATTAAAATCAATCATAGAAAGTATTTTGTTTGTGAGTGGTGAGCCGATAGAACTGCTAAAATTAGCCAGAATTACTGACGCGACTGAAGTGGAAGTGGAAAATGCACTGGCTAAACTTAGTGAAGAATATGTTGCTGGTCGCGGGTTGCGAATTATTAAAATTAAAGATACAATTCAGTTGGCAACTAATCCGGACAATGCTGAATTTGTGGCAGAATTAATTAAAAGTGAAATTCAAGAAAATCTTAGTCAAGCAGCTTTGGAAGTTTTGTCTATCGTGGCATATCGCGGACCAATATCACGAGCTGAAATTGAAGCTATTCGAGGAGTGAATTGCAGTTTTACTTTGCGAGCATTACTTATTCGCGGACTGATAGATAGAACAGAAAATATTAAGGATAATAGGCGTTATTTATATAATATTTCATTTGATTTCTTGAAAAAATTAGGTATGGATAGCGTGGAAAAATTACCAGACTGGGAAACTTTAAATAAAAAACCGGAAAATAACGACACTAGTGTTAGTGGAGAAATTTTAAAAGATAATGCTTTACATGTTTAATATAATTCTTACAATTTTATTTTTTCTTTTTTTACCGAATATTTTTTCGGGGAATTTTTCTGATGAATTGAATTTATGGAAAAATAAATTATTTATTGCCAAACAACAGCCCCAAGTTTTGGGTGAAGAAAAAGAGAAAACTATTGAAGCGGTGCAAAAAAAAGATTATTCTCCATTTGATTTGCCTGGCGTCGGGTTGATTCCTAAGCGAAAAGTTGGTTGCACTGATTTAAAAATGTGGGCAGGATCATCAGTGGCAATTGATGTGGATAGTGGGACGATTTTGCATTATGATGAAGGCAGAAAGCAAACGCAAATTGCATCACTGACAAAAATGATGACGGCGATTTTGGCAGTTGAAAATATTAAAGATTTTGATGAGGAGGTAACAATCACAAAAGAAGGTTTGGATGTCGTTGGCACAATTGTTGGTTGTCCAACTAGTGTTTTTTGTAATGGCAATCGGATGTATGCAGGAGAAAAAGTGCAGGCAATCGATCTTTTGAAAGCGATGCTTTTGAATAGTGCTAATGACGCAGCCACTGCTTTGGCAATTCACATTTCAGGCACACCAGAAAAATTTGTGGAAAAAATGAATCAACGAGCAAAAGATTTGGGATTGATTGATACGCATTTTTGCACTCCTTCAGGATTAGAAATCGATGGGAAAGAAAATGAATGCTATTCTTCCGCCTATGATATTGCCAGAATTGGAGCTGCTTCCTTGAAATATGATTTGATTTGGGATACAATGAAAATAATAGAAGGACAATTTTATTCAACTGATGGAAAGCGGATGCATCTTTTAAAAAATACGGATTTACTTTTGGGGAATATTTCAAATTGTTTGGGTGGAAAAACTGGCTTCACGCCTTTGGCGGGAAAATCGCTTTTGATGGGTTCAACTGATCCGACCGGCAAGCACAGAGTGGTTACAGTATTGCTTAATGACGAAAAGCGTTGGGAGGAAATGCGGTCGTTATTGAACTGGGTATATACTAATTATGAATGGAAATAAAAAATTATGGAATTAGCGCAAATACAAACTATTCCTGATGTGGTTAATGTGCTCAAGATTTTTTCTACGGGATTTTTAGCTTTTCTGTTAGCTTTTTTATTGACACCAGTTCTTTCCTATTTTTTGTATAAATATAAAATTGGAATAAAAATAAAAACAAATGGAGTAGACGGAGAAAAATTAACTTATGTCAGTGAATTGCATAAGCATAAAAGCGGAACGCCAGTGATGGGTGGTGTTTTAGTGTGGTTTTCTGTTTTAGTACTGGCACTTGCTTCGCATTATTTTTTTCCATTAATAGCTCAGTGGTCAGACATTAATTTTTTTGCACGATTAGACTTTTTAAGTCGAAAACAAGTTTGGCTTCCTCTTTTTGCTTTAGTTTCCGCGGGAATTTTGGGATTTTGTGATGATTGGGCTAGTGTCAAAGGCTTGGGAAAAAATAAAGGCGGAGGCATTCGCTTCATTGCTCGCTTTGGCTGGTTGATTTTAATTTCCGCTCTAGGTGCTTGGTGGTTTTATTATAAATTGAGTTGGCACCATATTCACATTCCAGCCGTTGGTGATTTTAATATTGGTCTTTGGTATATTCCACTATTTATGTTTATTATTTTATTTTCAGCCATTTCTTCTAATGAGACGGACGGACTAGATGGACTCAACGGCGGTGTTTTGCTAATCGCATTTAGCTCGTTTGGTTTAATTTCTTTTTTTCAAAACAAGATGGACTTGGCGGCATTTTGCGTAGCAATTGCTGGAGCACTCTTAGCTTTTTTGTGGTTCAATATTTATCCAGCACGCTTTTTTATGGGAGATACTGGTGCGGTTTCGCTTGGTGCAACACTGGGAGTTGTCGCGATGCTCACCAATTCAACACTAGTTTTATTTTTGATTGTGTTTATTTATGTGCTAGAATCAGGATCAGTTGTGATTCAATTGACTTCTAAGAAATTTTTTAAACGCAAAGTTTTTTTGGCAGCACCAATTCACCACCACTTCGAGGCAAAAGGTTGGCCAGAAACAAAAGTAACTATGCGAATTTGGATTTTCACAGCCGTTACGGCTTTGATGGGAATAATTATTGGTATTTTGGGGATGGGGAAATAAAAAAGTTTTGGGTTAATATATAAAAAATTAAATAAAAAACAATATGTCAACAAAAAAAATAAGCAAAAAAACTAATTTCACAATAATTCTTGCCAGTTTATTTCTGTCGCTTTTTTCCTTTTCCGCCACTGCAAACTCTGCTTACGAATCTGTTTATCAATCACCATTAAAATTATCTTATTGTTCGTCAAACACTACTGGTCAATATGGTGTATATCCATGTACAACTAGTTATTTACATAGTGTTACTTATACTGGATTTAAAAATCAGTGGAATCCACACGATCCTGTGCATAGATGTGGACAAGCACCTGGAACTACTTGTTCTGAAAAAGATCTTGAATCACATGGCAAAGGTGTGGTTGCTTATGGCCGTACTCTTATGGAGAGAGATGGAAATATACCTGGAGATTTATTTCGGTATTATCTCCCCAAGGGTACGACAGCCGCTGAGTTAACTTTATTTGGACTATCAGGTGATAGCACTGGTGCAACACTTGCCAGATTGGGTAGCCCGCCAACATCTAAATTTCCAGATAATTTTGATCAATTTAATGATTTGACGAAATATCCTGAAATATTTCCACCAGCATTGTATCCAGATATGCGTACTTTTTGGAATGGAAAAACTCCACAACAATTAAAACAGAACGATTGGTTTGCGATTAATCAGGGAGGGCATATAACTGTTTTAGCTAATGGCTTACCGTTAACAGAAGGCAGTTGGCTTTATGTGTATTTCAAAAACTATGACGACGGATCGAAAATTACACAACATTCATTCTCATGGTTTGCTGATGATAAAATCTACACGGATTGGTATGACAATGCTAGTTGGCTCTCTAATGGCGATCCAGATGATTCAACCC
>JBAXKA010000047.1:0-7461 GCA_037137555.1 Candidatus Moraniibacteriota bacterium | reverse complement strand
ATATTAAATAGTTTTTTGTTTTATATTTTTTTGTTGACAGATATTTTGAATATGATAATATAATGTTATAGTATCAGTATTTAAAAAAAAGTTATGACTAATCAAGAGTTTGTTCAAAAATTAGGTTTCTTGCCAAAAGACAAGGCCAGCGAAATTTTTTATAAAAAGTTCGCTAGTTCTGATTATGTTGTTGAAGTTGACTTCGAAGCCAAGAAATTTAATTTTGGAACAAAAATAAAAGCAGAAAGTGGAACAACTTTGAATTTTTCACAAGAAGAAAATTGGGTTGTTTTTGAATGTGTTTGTCGTCTGCTGGAAAAAGGCTATAAGCCAGAAGACATAATTTTGGAAAAAACTTTTCCTTCAGGTCATGGACATTCTGGTAGATTGGATATTTTTATAAAAAAAGAAGGACAGGCCTTTTTAATGATTGAATGTAAAACATTTGGCAAGGAGTTTGAAAAAGAACTTAAAAATATTGCCAAAGACGGCGGACAACTTTTCACTTATTTTCAGAACAATACAAATACACAATATTTAATGCTCTATACTTCACAACTGAAAGAAGGTGAGCTGGAATTTAAAACGGAAATAATAAAAATAGAAGACAACTATCGAACAGCGGGCAATGTGGCAGATTTTTATGGACGGTGGAATAAGCTAACTATTCAAAATGGTATTTTTGAAGATTGGGTGAAGCCGTATCATTTTGAAAATAAATTATTAACAAAAAAAGAACTGTTGCCTTTGAATGAAGCGGACAGTGGATTTATTTTTCATGAATTTTTGTCAATCTTGAGAAAACATTCTGTTTCTGATAAACCGAATGCGTTTAATAAAATTTTCAATTTATTTTTGGCAAAGATTTATGACGAAAAAAAACGCGAGGGCGATGAGTTGGATTTTCAGTGGAAAGAAAAACGGGATAATCCGGTTGATTTTCAAATCAGATTGATCAACCTATACAAAGACGGTATGTTGGAGTTTTTGCGAAAAGAAATAGAAGGCATTGATGATAAAGATTTTAGTTATAAAACCACAGAAGAGTTGCAGGAAAAAAAGAAAAAGTGGTTGAAATTTAATAATGTTTTTACGATCAAAGAGGTTGTGGATGATGAATCTTTTGATGATAATCAACGAGTCTTAAAAGAAGTTGTGGAACTTTTGCAAAGATATCAAATTCGTTATCCCAGAAGACAACAACATTTGAGTGATTTTTTTGAGCGACTTTTAACAACAGGATTAAAACAAGAGTCCGGTCAATTTTTCACACCGCCACCAATCACCAGATTTATTATAAAATCTTTGCCCGTGAAACAGATGATTGAAAAGGAATTAAATCAACCTGTGTCAAAATTGCCAGCCGTAATTGATTATGCCGCAGGCAGTGGTCATTTTATTACTGAAATAATGGAACAATATCAAGATATCATTAACAAAATTGATCCAGCCACATATTATCCCGAAGCAATTAAAACAGTTGAAGCTTGGAAAGTTAATCCTTATGCTTGGGCGGCAAGATATGTTTTTGGCGTGGAAAAAGATTATCGCCTAGTAAAAGTTGCTAAAGTCGGTTGCTATTTTTATGGTGATGGCCTGGCACAAATTATGCATGGCGATGGTTTGGATAATTTTAAGTCGTCAAAAAGTTTTGTGGGATTACTCAAGGAAAATGTTGACGATCCGCAAAAGGCTAAATTTTCTTTTGTCATTTCCAATCCACCTTATTCCGTCAGTGCATTTAAAGCCGACATAAAAAATAATAATGCGGCGGAAGATTTTGCTTTATTCAAAAACTTAACTGACAATAGTTCTGAAATAGAATGTTTATTCATCGAAAGAGCTAAGCAACTTTTGAAAGTGGGCGGAATTGCTGCTCTTGTTTTGCCCAGCTCGATGCTAAGCAATACTGGCATCTATACAAAAACAAGAGAAATTATTTTTGAAAATTTTGAAATTATTGCCATCGTGGAATTGGGTAGCAATACTTTTATGGCAACCGGAACAAACACCGTAACTTTATTTTTGAGAAGAAAAGATAATGCTAATAATGCCAATCTTAAAATAGATGTGGCGGAATTTTTCACTAACTTACGAGAAGTAACTCTAGCGGGAATTGAAAAACCGGTGAGCAAATTTATAAAGCATGTTTGGGAAGGCATTTCTTTCGCAGATTATTTAACTCTGGCACAAAAAAAGCCAAATGAAACAATCTTGAAGCATGAAATTTTTGTGGAGTATAAAAAGAAAATAAAAGCAAAAGACGAAAGAGAATTTTGGGAAATTGTGCGGGAAAAAGAAATAGAAAAAATATTTTATTTTATAATGACATATAAGCAAAAAGTGGTGTTGGTCAAAAGTGGAGAAAAAGAAGCCGAAAAAAGATTTTTGGGCTATGAATTTTCCAATCGTCGAGGTAGCGAGGGAATTCATCCAATTCAAAGAGGCAAGACCATCGATCAATGCACGCAACTTTTTGATGTGGAAGTTTTTGATAATCCCAAAAAAGCCAGCACCTATATTCTCAAAGCACTGGAAGGAGATTTTGATTGCCCTATTGATGAAAGTTTGCAAGAAAATATTTCGCGTCATGATTTAATCGATATGCTGTCGTTCGATCGCATCGATTTTGAAAAAACCATCTCCTTGAATGTAAAAAAAAAGATAAAAATTGAAAGTAATTGGGAAATAGTAAGACTTGGTGATGTTGCTAGTATAAAAAATGGATTTGCTTTTAAAAGTCAGGAGTATGTTGATAATGGATTGAGTGTGATAAGAATAAAAAATGTTCAAAAAGGATTTATAAATAATAGTTCGCCAGTATTCATAGCCGAAGACAGAAGTGATGAGTTTAATAATTTTATTTTAAAAAGTGGTGATATTTTAATTTCGATGACAGGAAATCCAGGTAGAGTTGGAATCGCCAAAAATGAACATTTGCCAGCATTGCTTAATCAGAGAGTTGGAAAAGTTGAAATAGTTAGTAGTGAAGTGTTAAAAGATTTTCTGTTTGTAATTTTAAATACTGAATATTTTGAAAATAAAGCTGTGTTTTTAGCAAAAGGATTGGCACAACAAAATATTAGCACCGAACAGCTCGAAAGTATTGAAATCCCACTCCCACCAAAAGATGTTCAGGAAAAAATTGTGGCGGAGATTGAGAAGATAGAGAAAAATGAAAAAAAGAATAAGCGGGAGATTGAGAGTTTGAAAAAAAGTATTAGTAAATTATTGCCAAAAAATAAGAATCTAGAAAAGCTAGAGAATATTGCTACTTTGTTAAAAAGAGGGAAGTCTCCAAAATATGGAGATTCAAGCGTTCAAATTATTAAGTCAGGACAAGCGAGAGGGTTCAGGGAATTTGATTTTTCTCAAAAACATTTCGTGAGCAATGCGTTTGTTTTGGATGAGAGAAAGCTTGAAATGGGAGATATCTTAATTAATTCAACTGGCGTTGGAACGGCAGGAAGAGTCACGATGTTTAATTTAGAGGGAAATTATGTAGCGGATAGTCACATAACAATTCTGAGACTAGATCAAGAAAAAGCATTACCTGATTATATCTTATACTGTCTTTGCGGTTTGGGATTTAAAACTATTGAGGCGATGGCACTTGGGCAAAGTGGTCAAATCGAGCTTTCTTTAGAAACTATAAAAAATATAAAGTTACCACTATTGACATTAGACGAACAACAAATAATTGTTGCGCAGATTTTTGAAATTGAAAATCAAATATCTGTGCTTGAGTGTGAATTGCGGGAAGCGGGCAATCGAAAGAAAGCTGTTTTGAAAAAGTATTTATAAATTAAATTCAGCAAAGTTTAAAAATTAAAAATTCGTCACATTCGCACAAAATTTTTGCGGAGGTGGGGGATGAAAAAAAATATGTTTTCTAATCCAAGTTTTGATTTAAGTGTCAGCTTGATTTTGTTTAGTTTAGCTTTTTTGGTTGCTGGTATTATTTGGGCAATCACCAAAAAAAGATTTTTGGCACTGTTAGTTTTTTCCCTTTTGGGCAATTTAAGTTTTTTGGTGAATATTGGATCTTTTATGTTTGAGTCGTATGATTTAAAGTGGTTGCAATATCTTTCTTTGCTTGTTTGGCCTGTTCTAAATATTTATTTACTAATCAATTACTTTTCAAATAAAAATAAAAATGAAAACAAAAAAACTTAAAAAAACGCTAGCGGTTTTTTTATTGGTTATCAGTTTTAATTTAGCCCCAATTGCTTTTTTGCAATCAGTAGTTTTGGGCGAAGAAGAATGTAGTGAAGAAGATGATTGCTGGGAATGGCCAGTATGGGAAGATACTGAGCAAAATATGTATAGTTACAAAGAATGGAATACAGACATGCTCATATCTGAATCGTTAACTATTAATATGGGAGCTACATTGGTGATTAAAAAAGGTGTAACCGTGAGATTTAGCAGGGGGGTATCGATTAATGTTTTGGGAAAGTTATTTGTCAAAGGCACATTAAAAAATCCAGTGGTGTTTAAGCGAGCGGAAGATTTTGCCAGCTCTCAATATTCCTATTCAATTATAATTGCTAATAATGGAGAGGCGAATATTATGAATGCAGATATTAGCGGGGGCGGAAGGTATCCAATCTATATGATGTATAATCCATTTATCAATACGGCATATGCAGCGAGTCCAACTGGAGTAGTTAGTTTGGGAGATGATGCTAAGCTGAAAATTTCCAGTAGTCGCATTCATGATAATAATATGGGCATCACAGCTAATCCGAAATATGGAGCAGATTTGACAGTCAACAGAACCGCTTTTTCCGATAACGCTTTGGGTGAAGTAGTTTGCAATAATACGCAAGATGGAATTTTGCCTGATTTTAGATATAATTGGTGGGGAAAAAATACTGGACCAGAAAAATGGATTAACGATGAAGATGAAAGACCGCAAAGCTTGAATGAAAATATTAATTTTTCCAATTGGCTGACAGAAGAAAAATTTCAAGACCCTGTGATTATTATTCCAGGAATTTTAGGTTCGCAAAAAAAAGATGGCCAATGGCAATTGGAACAAACACTGCATGTGTATGATAATTTATATAGCGAGTTTGCTAATAATGGTTATGTGCCAGAAAAAGATTTATTTAAATTTCCCTATGAATGGCGGGATAGTAATGTGGAAAATGCCAAACTGCTAAAAATCAAAATTCAAGAAATTAAAACCAAAAATAATTGGCCCAAAGTAGATATTGTGGCACATTCGATGGGCGGACTTTTGGCACGAGAATATATTGAGTCAGATGATTATGCTAATGATGTCGATCAATTAATTACGCTTGGCACTCCGCATCTTGGTTCGCCCGAAGCCTATTTAAAATGGGACGGCGATGGTTGGTTTTGGGGTATGGCGGATATTTATGCTAAGCGAGTGCTTGGTCAAGAAGCCCACGAAGGAAATTACGCCGATATTTTTGATTATATTCACCAACGACCAATCGCCTCGTTGCAAGAATTATTGCCTGTTTATGATTATTTACAAGCAGTGGAAAACGGAAATAAATACAAAACCTATTTTGCCGGTTATCCCAGAAATGAATTTTTGGAAAATCTCAACAGTGTTGATGAAAAAGTTAAATTAAATAACATTGAGTTTGATAAAATTATTGGCAAAGTGGAAAATGACAACTCAACTATTTCCGGTTATAAAGTGATCGAATCAGATTTAGGAAAAATGTGGAAGCATGGCTATCCACATGGATTTGAGGTTATAATAGGTGATAGGGGGTTGATAAAAAATAGTGGTGATCGCACCGTTCCACTTTTCTCTGCGGAAAGTGTGAATATTTCTGAAGATGAAAAAATTGTGATTAATTCTGGTCATACAAATCTTCCCACGGATGCACAAAAAGATATTTTGGAATTGCTAACGGGAAAAAGACCAAAGCAAGAAGTGCGAGATTCTTTGGTGAAAAATATTTTTATTGTTTCCGTTTTTTCCCCCATCGACATCCAACTCATCGATCCCAATGGCAAAAAAATGGGCAGAGACTTTGAACATGCCGGGCAAACTTTCAATGAAATTTCCGGCGCTTTCTATTCCGGCTATGATACGGAAAATGAATTTATTACTATTCCTAATCCAATTGATGGAGAATATAAAATAACCAGCAAAGGAACTGGTAGTGGTGAGTATAAAATAGAAGTAGCAAAAATTTCCGAAGCGGATGACTCGGCACAATCAGCCAAAGAATCACTAGCGACATTTACAGGCACAGCAACTTCCGGTGGAACAGAAACAGTAAATGCGATTGTGAATGGTGATATAGTAGAAGATAAAAATAAAATTGCTACAACAACAACCACAACAACGGCAAATAGTATTTCCAATAATAGCGATAATGACAACACTAAACATAAATCTAATTCTGATAACAATAATAATAAAAAAACAAAAACTAAATCAAATGCTGTTGAAACTTTTTTGGCAAAAGACAATCGGCAATCGATTGATCCGAATTTAGATAATCCCTTGAAAAATGCTAATAATATTTTTGCTGATGCCAGCAGGTCAGATCAGAAACTTGCTAAAGTGTCGGAAGTATCAGAAGTATCTGGTGCGGAAACAAAGACAAGAAATAATTTAAATAAATTTTGGATAATTTTAGGAATAATTATTGGCGGTGGTGTGAGTTGGTTTTTAGTGAGACGAAAAAAGTTTTGGTTTGTTTGATTTTGTGCTAGAATGATAGAGATAGAAATTATGCAGGTTTAATTTTTTTAGTGCGTAATCATTTAACACTTAAACATGTCAAAACAAAAAATAAATAAAATCATATTATTTATCAATTTTCTTTTTATCTTTTCTTGTTGCCATTTTTTCCCAGTCAAAGCCGAAGAAGTTATTTATCAAAATGAAGAATACCCAACGCAACTTGATATCAATGTTGATACCACTTGGCATAAAGATGACAATCTAACTTTTAACAAGCAGGTTACTGTTTACGAAGGAGTAACACTAACCATCGAAAAAGGTGCTCAAATAAAATTTGGAAAAAATGAGATCAATAATTCAATCGGCTATTTGGATATTTTTGGTGGAAGAGTGATCGCCAATGGAACACAAGATGAACCAATCAAAATTTCCGCTGTTTCTCAAAGTGATAAATATCTAATTAGTTTTGATAGCATTTCTTGGGACGATTTTCCCATGGCAGAACCTTCTTTTCTGCGATATGTTGAAATATCTGGTGGTGGATATATTGATGAGGAAGACGGAACTCTGGGTTTTTTGCAAACCATTATTCCATCCGCTCGTGCTTTCAACGACGGAAATGCAGCGCTTAGATATACCAGCGGAAAAGTACATTTAGAAAATTGTCGTTTCAATAATAATGATTATGCAGATGTGGGTATCGAATATGACAGCAGTGAAAAAACTATTGGCAGTTATCTCGAAATAATCAATTCTAATTTTGAAAAAAAAGAAGATGA
>JBAXKA010000046.1:0-7761 GCA_037137555.1 Candidatus Moraniibacteriota bacterium | reverse complement strand
CCTAAACCTTCATCAAAACTAAGGGATGAAAATTTGGGCGGAGGGAAAATCACATTCTTTATAAAAATATAATTGAGTGATTTTCCTGTAGCCAGATATGCGTTGTTATCGGATGTAGTTAGAAATTTCTTTTTCTTAAATAGTATATTTTTTGGAAATTTATTTCTTTCCCATTTTTTCTAGTCTTGTATTCATTTCTAATTCGGTTATTTTTACACCACAATTAAGTATTGCTGTTTTAATTTCCATAACATCACCTCGCATTTGAACCATTTGCTTCTCATATTTACTGATGATGTCGCTAATCGCTTCATTATCAACTTTAATTCCTCTTTCACTTGCCTCTTGCAACATTGCTTGCGCTCTAATAGCAGTTTCCTTGATTGACTCGCTGTAGCTTATTAAAGCCTCTAGCTCTTCGTTTGGGTTTGATTTTTCCTTCTCAGGAGTGTTTATTGGTGCTTCAAAATTCATAAATTTATTCTTAGTTTATTAAATTATCTATTTAGTTGTTGAATTTATCTATAATTCAAGTTATGTCGACCGTGAAATAAATCTCCAAAAAATTAAAATATAAATCGAGAGAGATTTCTGGCTATTTCACCATAACTCATTCACACGCGAACTCTTAATATAAATTCATTCATCACTAAATGATAAAATAAATTATAGCATTTTTTTTATAAAGCTCCAAAAATCTAAGTAAAAAATTCTTTTCGCTTTTGCAATTAGCAAAAGATTTAATCGGGGTTATTTTATTTTTTTATCTTAACTATTGTTTCTGTGTAAGTTGGTGCGGACTTAGCGTCCCCTCTAAAAAGAGCTACACTAAGTTCATTTGAAAACTCTTTTAGGTTTTTGTTTATCTGTTCACTGGGATAATATATAGCCAAGTCGCTTTCTTTTTTTAAATTATTTTCATTATTGGTTATTTCAGTTTTTGTAGCTTGATTTTCTTGTTGATTGCTACAGCCTGTAAATAATATCAATAAAAAGAGCGTAAAAATTGTTTTTTTCATATTATTATTCGTAAAATTAAAACTAAAATTGTATCTGCAAACTCTTAATATAATTCATTCATCACTAAATGATAAAATAAATATAGCATTTTTTTTATGAAGCTCCAAAAATCTAAGTAAAAAATTCTTTTCGCTTTTGCAATTAGCAAAAGATTACTTGGGGTTATTTTATTTTTATTATTTTTTCAGATTTTGGATATGATTTGTCAAATTGGCTACATCCAGCAGGCCAATCATCTCCTGAAATTTCAAACACCCTTTCAACAGTATAAGTTAAGCTGTTGTTATTAACTTCTGATATATTATAGTAAGAATTTTCTTCCTCGATAATCGATTTTTCTTCACTGGTTTCGATATTTTTAATTTTTATTGAACCGTGATTTTCTGTGCCTCCATGTTCGCAAAAACTTGGGGATTTTTCACTACTGTCTGTGTATACTACCTCTAAATTGCTATCAAGAAAAACCGCTTCGTCTGTAGCTAAAGCGACTAAATTACCACCGTTAATGTCAATTGTGTAGGACGCATATTTTGGTACGCATCCTGATCCCGACCCCGTTGTATTGCCCCACTCAACAATAATTTTTTTGTTGTTTTTTGACCAGGCGACAGGGAAATATTCAAAAGGACATGCGCCATTGCTCTGGCTAACGCCAGATTTATAAAAATAAAGGATGTTCTTTCTATTTGTATCCAGATTCATTACAACGATTTTGTAATCATAATTTGATAAACTTCTTTCAAAATATACAACCCTATCTTTGTTGTTTGAAAAAATTGATGATAAGACAATGTATCCCTCGGTCGGTTTTAAGTTTTTAGTATAATCATTTATTTTGAATTTGTCTTGTAACTCATCATAGATCTGATTTTTTATTTTTTCCGCATTTGCTAACGCCTCGCTATCTTTTCTAACGGTTGTCTGTGATTGTTTTTGATTATTTACACCAAACCAAATTAAAATTCCCAACGCACCAGCGATTAAAATTATTACCGCAATCGCTAGAGTGGTGTTGATTTGTTTGTTCATTGTATTGTATTTAAAAATAAAAGGTGTTTTTTTTCAAGATGGCGTATAATTCGTTCACACACAAACTATTAATATAATTCATTCATCACTAAATGATAAAATAAATATAGCATTTTTTTTATAAAGCTCCAAAAATTATCGAATAAAGCCCTTGATAACACGGTTGTTTTTGGCAATAACGCGAGTAGATTTTTTTGCCCAACCTTTATAATTCATTTCGGAAACAGTAAAGCTGTCTGAGCCGACGCTTGTAACAAGGGCAACATGTCCCCACCATGATTCAGAAGAAACCATAATTGATCCAACTGTTGGACTTTTTCCTGTGGCATAGCCAGCTAATTTAGCATGATATAACCAAGTTCCAGCATTGCCACCCCAAGGAACATTTCTTTTTTGTGCAACATACCAAGTGCAATAACCATAAGGAAAACGATGACTATCTTTTCCGCCACCTGTTAGCGTTTTTCCAGCTGATTCAAATGTTTCATAAGGACGCTCGGCAATTCCAATTCGGCTTTCTGTTGGCTTAGGTTTTGGTAGTTCTTTTTGTCCATCAGGAATTGTAATTGTTTCCCCGACGTTCAATTCACCATCAAGATGGAGTGAATTAAAAGCAATAATTTTATTTTTGTCAGCTTTAAATTGTTTTGAAATACTTTCGATATCATCACCATTTTTGACAGTGTAGGTTACGCCAGAAACAGGCAAAATAAATATTTTATCTCCAGGCATAATAGAATTAACATCATCAATCGCATTGGCCCAAAGCAGTGTATTGACGCTAACATTATTGGCGGTAGCGATTGTGCTAATAGTATCGCCGTCTTTGACTTCATAAATTATCACACCACCATCTTCTTCAGGATCTTTAAGTACAGGACTATTTTCACAAACCAAAGCATTTCCTTGCATGATTGTTGGATCAGTCGGATCTTCTTGGGCTTTCAATATGGGATTTGGCATAGACTCTGCTTCAAGTAACGGTGCCAGTGCTAGGGATGTTTTTTTGTTGGCCGTTAGAAACATTTTATTTTCCAACGGATTGGAATAATTATCACTGCTACCAAGATAACCAAACAAAAAACCACTGGAATTTTGTCCAGCAGAAAGATTGGTGGCAGAAACTAGAAGTGCGCTAGAGGCTACAACAACGAAAGATGAATAATTTCTGAAGATATGCAAAAGTTTCACCGTTCGGTGTTTTTTGATAAAGGCTACTATGTTTTTTTGGAATAAATAAACCTTAGTAACAATGGTCTTTAAATTTTTTCTACAAAAGATAATACGAGAAGTTGTTTGAATTAGATTACTAATACAATTAACCTTTCTTTTAGTTTTAGCAAGAGTTTTGCCTGTTCTTAGAGAAATATCAAGACAAACCTTAGTCCTAAAACCCTAATTTTTACCTGCTGGATATCATAGCCGATGGGGAGATTTTTGTCAATCAAAATGTGCTGATGTCAAAATTATACAACTACAAATCGAATAATTTCAACCGGTTCATCTGATAATATTTTTTCTTTTCGTTGTGTTGCCTTGATGCTTCTTTTTGGAATATTGTGATTAGACAAGCAGCAAAGCTTAGTTTTTGTTATGCTAAGTATTTTTATTTTAACATTCCAATGCTTGCCAGCATATGATTTCACCGAATATGTTTCGCCAGCCTTATATTTGTCAATTTCTTCGCCGATACGAATGGTCGAGTTCTTTGTTTTATGCAAAATCGATTGTTTGTATTGAGCAGGAAAGGATATTGCACTCATTTTTTTAGTTGTTAATATAGTTTATTTAGTGTTAAATCATGAAATAAATATAGCACACTTTTTGTAAAGTTCAAAAAGCACTCCGATTAATCGAAGTGCTTTTTTATATGTCACTATTCAATAACAATCTCAGCTGTTAAATTTCTTCTACCAAAAGCAAATGCTTGGGCTTTTGTTTCCATGTAGATATCAATTTTATTTCCCTTGATCGCACCACCGCGATCTTGGCAAATATAGGTTCCATAACCTTCGATATTTATTTTTGTCCCAAAAGCAAAACTCTTTGGACAAGCAATAGTTTCATTTTCTTTGACTTTTTTTCCTGAGGCTGTAATTCCATCGCTTTTACCACATTCATCAGCTGCCGCCGTATAAGCAGAAGCATTAATTATGAATTTGCCTTTTGGTAAGTCGCTATTGTTGAGTACTTTTTTAATTTCAATTACTTTTTTTTCTTCTATTTTTACTTCTTCTTTATTTTCCGTTTTCACTTCCATTGCGACCACGCCAGATTTTTTTTCATCCGCTATGCAAACAGCTGTTTGATTCATAGTCAGAATATTTTCAGTTAAGTTTAAGTTTATTTTTGTTTGATTAGACTCATCGGCTCTTGCCATACTCGTCATTATTCCAAAATTCAGAATAACCAACAAGCTAGCTAAAAGCGCCAACTTTGTGCTAATACGCATACATAAACTTTAATTGTTAAGCGTCAGCCCGGGCTAGTTCCCTTTTTCAGACTGACCAAATAGCCTAGCAGAAAACGGCCAAAAAGTCAAGTGGTCTCATCGCAACACTAGTGCAAAAAATACTATAAAAAATAACTAGACTTAGTTGCTCGTGTCCAAAACATTATGCAATAAAACAGTATAATTGTCAAGGTAGAAAAGATTTGGTATGAGCTTAAAATAAGCCTTTATTAGATTCAAGTTTATCACGCCATTAATATTTAAGGTGAAATAATCTCCATAAAAATAGAATAAATAAAACTAAGCCAACAATCCCCCAATCGGACCAAACCAAGAGAAAAACATTGTGCACTGGTTGATATTGCCATATTAGTAGATCTGGGAATATGCGCTCTGCCACTGCGACAAATTGTCCAGTGCCAGAGCCAAAAATAGGCCACTCTAGAATAATTTTTTTTGAAATAATAAAATAAATAATACGCTCATTCAGTGAATTTAAAAAAAATGCATAAAATTTAAATTGAGAAAAGAAGATTGTTAAAAAGCCAATCCCAAGTGAAATGAAAATCAAAACCCTTAGCCTGAATTGTTCCACGTGGAACAATGCTGAAATTCTAATGTAAAAATTGTTCCACGTGGAACAATGTTTAATATTATTACCACAATCACACTTAGTGGTTATTTCAAACAAATTAATTGTTCCACGTGGAACAATTAAATATAAACAAGTCGCTATCAGGGCTATTATTGCAGATTTAGAGAAAGTCAGAGTCAGTCCGATCAATTGAATCAATAAGAACAAATTAATTAATTTAATTTTAATTGTTCCACGTGGAACAATTTTCCAACAAAGTAGACCGATTTTGTTCCACGTGGAACAATTTTTCATATTTGTTTCCTTAATTTGTTCCACGTGGAACAATTTTTTAAATAGCAATGTGAGAATTATTGAAAAAAATAAAAAACCACCCAAGATATTAGGATGCGGAAATGAACCGTAGGCACGAACTATTGGGGCATTATTAACAATAATTTTTGCTACTCCTGAAATATCTTTCCCGATTAGACTTTCTTTTAGCCAAAAAAGTCCCACGGAGTGTTGCATGATAAATTGAGCGATGCCCCATGATGCTTGAACCACCCCGGTAACTATTACAATGAAACACCCAGAGATAATTGCTAAAAATGTTCCACGTGGAACATTTTTGGTATTATTAGTATCAATAGAAATTGCTTTATGTCCTATTTGCTCGTCATTAAAGCTTTGCTTTGCATTGTTCCACGTGGAACAATTATTCGATTCTTGTATTTTGCTTAATTCGATTCCTGACAAAACACCACAAACTATCCAAAATAAAACTTGCCCTTGCCAAATATCCCACAAATAATGATCAAATAGCATTATAAAAACAAAGCCCAGTAGGATTGCACGAAAATGTAGGATAATTATTGAGATGATGTTGTTTTTATGGATGAGTATATTTGAAAATGTTCCACGTGGAACATTTTTATGATCAAGAATAAATTCATTGAAATATAGGGGGATGAGTCGAAGTGAAATATATAAAAACAAACCATAAAGCTCGAGAAATTTAATAGATCTATATAGACTGGTTGTTTGATTTTCTGACCAAGAAATAGCTAAAAATGACCAAAGGACTAAAGAGAGTGGAAGTAATAGGAGTTGATATTTATTGAGTAAGCGAAAAATGTTCCACGTGGAACATTTTTTGTCATTTTGCGATTTAGTGGCTTTATTATGCAATAATTCTGCTGTGGATAACTTATGGATAACTCTAAAGCCACCACTTATGCACAAAATCATACTGTGGATAAGTCGTAAAATAGGTGTTTTTTCACTTGACTTATTTGCAAGATTATTGCGTAATACTAAACACGCCCAAGCAACTATTGCACTGCAAAGAAATATATCAGAAACATAAATATAGACCCCTGTATATTCATTAAATATTCCTTTAACTGGAAAAAAAAACAGCACCTTTCGTATGCTTAATGTGAAAGTTGATAAAAATAAATAAAAAAACCAAACATCGGTTGGTTGTTTTTTGATTTTTTTCCAAATAGCTATGATAATTACGGTTAAATTTTTCATACGGATATTTTGACTGGTCACTTGTAGTGTAATATTTTTTGGTTGTAATTGCAACTATTAGTGCTTAACAACACTAACTCATTTTATCACCTAGTATTGCATTTGAGCTGTTTTAAATAAAAAAAAAGAGCCATGTTTTACGACTTGGCTCAAAGTCGATTTGTGGTTTAAAGAACTATTCTTTTGTACTCACCAACAATGGCGAGTAGCTCTCTTTTATCGATCGCCTTCATTCCGCAATCGATCGAATCTGTATTTGTGAAAACTACCCCGCTGTGCCAGCTCGCTGGCCGCATAGTTATTGGGTAGCACTCTCCGTTCCTGCAAATCTCATCCGAGATATGTAGGGGGACTCCCTCCTGATAACCCCTGGAGGAGTTAGATTTACCAAGGCTCCCTAGTGGGATCGGTTTTTCTCCCGCAAACTCCTTCACATACCGGATGTCTCCGATACGCCAATCCGGCATTTCCTCCCACTCATTCTGGGAGGGGATTATTTGGCCACTATGGCCAAAAATTTTCCCCAGTGAGTTCTCGCATTTTTTCTCCGGAAGCACTCCGGAGATTTTTGCTAAAATAATCTTCTTTATTTTTATTTCTCGACCGATGTATTGGCCACTCCAAAAATAACTCTCCTCAGGGAGGTGGTTGACTCCTGTCTCCCTGAAGTTATCGTAAAAAACTTTGTGGAGCTGAAACAGCTCCCTTATACTTGGCATGTTTTCCATGCCAATTTTTGAACATCCCGCCTGGAATGTCTTTCTTTGATGTTTGTTTATCAACTTAACCAATTCTTTTATAATGTCTTTCATAATTTTCTCCCTGCTCCATTTCTACCCCGCCGATACAAGCGGCAATTTTTTTCAACCAGTGTAGCTCCACTCTTTAATACATCAGATATTACTATCTGACAGCCTCCAAAATAATTTTGGAGAGGGCCATGGTTGATATTTAATTTTTAAGGAACTTTTGAGTTATCTAGTAATCAATTTAGATAAACTCTAGAGAAAACAGAAACTTTTCTTTTTTTCTGTCTTCCACTAGAACCTACGGTTCAATTACATTTTCAACTGGATTAGTATTTCTGTGTATTTCTCTTCTACATTCAAAGAGATAATATTTTTCTTTTTCTTTTTTAATCTTTTCA
>JBAXKA010000045.1:0-7928 GCA_037137555.1 Candidatus Moraniibacteriota bacterium | reverse complement strand
GACCTATACGAACTATAAATTAACAAGCTACTTTTAAACTCATCCAAATCAACAACCTTCCAAGTATGCGGTAATTTATTTTTCTTGTTAATTATCCAAGTTTTGATTTTATTTTTATCTATATTGTTTCCAAAATAAACAAAATATATATCTTCTTGTATACTCAGCTTGTTGTATTTTTTCTCTTTCATATTCATATTAGTTATTATTCCCCTCGTATCATTCGTCCCAAATACATCAATTGCGAAGTTACTTGGTTTTGCGTACACATAAAAATCATACCTACTCTTATTATCATATGTACTTACAACTGCATTGCCACATGTCGGCTTTTCTATGTGAATAAATTTTTCGTCAAAAAAATTAATTAAAACTTGATAAACAATGTTTTCGCATTCCCTGCCTCTTTTGTTGAAAGCGACTATCTTGCCTGAGCGATCATCTCCCGAGGTATAATTTTTAATTTCTAATCCTAGATCTTTTCTTAATTTTTCTAGACCACCAAATCTTCTTTGAATTTGTCTTGACGATGGAAGCGAGTCAAAATCATCTACATCGTATGCGGTTGGATATCTATTGTGTAATTTATAGAATTCATCAAAACCGTCTTTGACTTTTTCCAATGTCCATTTTTTAATATACATAAAATATTTTTAGTTATAAATAATCATTTGATCGATTGATACACTACTATCAACACCCAATTTTCCTACAAGTGATTTTGATGTACCAAGGTATAGATTTGCTCCGAAATATGGATCGTGCACGATATAATCTTTGCTATCTTTTCCTGTTACAACGACATAATGTCCGCCACCACGACTTCTTTTGATATATACAATAACAGGATTGCCTTTTGCAATTTCCGAATCAACCGTAGCCCATTTAATATTTCCATGCGAGCTCGATGAAACTAATTTAACATTAGGGGACCATGTAGTTGGCCATTTAATTAGGTCATAATAAAATATTTTTTGTGATGCCATACTGCCTGGGTTAATACTGGCACCTTTTTCACGAAAGACCATCGAAACAGCCGTAACAGCACAACCATACGATTTCATTAGTGTTTTTGAATTACCAATTTTTTTCTCCCCCCAACGCGAATCTTTTTGAGAATAATACCAACTTGTCGAAGCCAAATTGCTACTTGGTTTTGGATAACTACCAACGCTAGAACTAACATCACCCAAATTGCTAGCGGAACTAAAATCAAGCAGTTCTTGTTTTTGCTCTTCAACACGAGCAAGTAGCTTTTTATACTTTTCTTCTTCGCCTTGCGTCTGAACTAGTAGATTTGTTTTTTGATTTTCTGTCGCTTCAAGATTTTCTTTTTTATCAATTAAATTTTCTTTGGCTATATCACTTTCTTCTTTTTTTTGTTTGAAATTACTTTGATTATCGATTAATTTTTGTCGAGTTTTTTTAATTTCAATCAAAAGACTAGAGACTTTATCACCAGATTGTTCAACATAATCCAATTGATTAGTTATCTCAGAAAAAGCTTTTCCAGCTAGAATCAAAGGCAAGATGCCTTGCTGATCATATTCGTAATAAGATTGCATCAAATCAGCAAGAATCTTTTTTTGAAAATCCACCTTAAACTCCCCTTCTTTAATTTCATCCGATAGATTGCCAATCTGTCCATCTAGTAACTGAACTTTCTTTTGAGTTTCTTTGAGCTGTGTTAATGTTACTGCTTGCTGATCGTTGATAGTGTCAAGTTGTCCGGATAACGCATCTTGTTGTTTGTTTTTCAATTTAATCAAATCTTCATAGATCTTTGCTTTTTTTTCTAGATTATTACAATTATCCACGCAATCATCTTTGCATTTTTTTTGACTGCTAGAATCAGTGTATGTAGCAGAACATTTTGCTTCGCAAGTATCACTACAAGAACTAGCGAAAACAACTTGAGGCAAAATAAAAATAAAAAATAAAAAACTAGCCGTTGCTACAATAATTTTTTTTATATATTTTAATTTTTGCATATTTTTTCCGAGTAAGTATGTTTTTGTTTATACTAATATTTTAGCATAATTTAAATGCCTTTTCAATCCGCATTAAACTTTCAGTTTTTCCTAAGACCCATGCTACCTCAAATGGTGATGGCGATTTTTGTGTGCCTGTCAAGGCAGCGCGCAATGGCCAAAGAAGTTCTCCCCTCTTTTCACCAGCTTCTGCCAAGAGATTTTTTTCTAAATTTTCTCTTGACCAATCATTTTCAGAAATATTTTCTAGAATAATTTTTGATTTTTCAAGCGTTATTTTCAAATCCGCATCACTCATTTCTTTCCAACGCAAAAATGCTTTATCATATTTTAAGTTATCAGAAAAAAAGAATTGATTATTTTCTCCGACATCACTTAATTTTACTAGTCGATCTTGTTCCACAATCAAGATTTTTTTTAGAAATTCTGGTGATTTTTTTTCTATGTTAGCGTTTTGATAAAATTCTTTTTGCTCAAAAAATGGCAAAGATTTTTTATATAATTCTTCGCTGGAAAGTTTTTTAATCCACTGTGAATTTATCCAATCTAATTTTTTAATATCAAAAACTGCACCAGCTTTGTGAACATGCTCTAAATCAAATTTTTCAACTAATTCGTCCAAAGAAAAAATTTCTTGTGTCTCCCCCGCTCCCGGATTCCAACCAAGCAGTGCGACAAAATTAATAATCGCTTCCTTAAGATAACCTTTTTTAATATAATCTTCCACTGCCACATCACCTTGGCGCTTGGAAAGTTTTGTTTTATCCGGATTGAGTAATAATGGCAAATGTGCGAATTTTGGTAATTCCCAACCAAAATAACGATAAAGCAAAATGTGCTTTGGCAAACTCGGCAACCATTCTTCGCCACGAATAACATGCGTAATACCCATTTCATGATCATCGACCATATTGGCCAAATGATAAGTTGGAAAACCATCAGATTTTAGAATAATTTGATCATCAATGAGATCAGTTTTAAAATTTACTTTTCCCCGCACCAAATCTTCAGCAATAATTATTTCTCCTTCTGGAATTTTCATGCGAATAGTATAGTGACAATTATTTTTAAGATTTTTATTTATATCTTCCTCACTTATATTATGCAAACAGTAACGATCATACATGGGTGCTTTTTTTTCTGCCGTTTGATCGGCACGCATTTTTTCCAATCGTTCTGGTTCACAAAAACAATAATAAGCATGACCGTCTTTCACGAGTTGGTCGATATGCTTTCTGTAAATAGCTAATTTTTCTGATTGAATATATGGTCCAAACTCTCCCATCTCTGAAACAGTGGAATAAGTTTTTGATTTTAGGATATTACTTTTGTTAGTATCAATTTGCTCATTTAAAAAAACTCCTTCATTCCACTTGAGTCCCATCCAGTCGAGAGATTTGATTAAACTCTCTACCGATCCTTCAACATAGCGTTTTTGATCCGTATCTTCAATTTTCAAAATAAAATCCCCACCAGTTTTTTTGGCAACTAAATAATCATACAACGCTGTTCGTAAACTTCCAATATGCACGAATCCAGTCGGTGATGGTGCAAATCTAACTCTGGTTTTTTTAGTATTCATAAAATTTAACCAAAAAAATATTAAGCTGTTTTTTCTTCTTTATCCTCGTTATCTTCTTTCTCTTTTTTTATTATTCTCCAATGCAAGAGGCAGATCGGGAGAGCAATAATAATCATTGTAATTGCATCGACAATGCTACTCTGCCGTTCAGTGCTATAACATTCTTCGCCAGAATTATCTTTTTTCCAATTCTCATAATCCGCCAATGCATTAGTGATTTGTTCTTTTTGTTCTTCGGTAGTTAGTGTGGAATCCTTCGCGCTTTCTATGTTATAAACTGGAGGTTGTTGATTACAACGACCATAACCACCCTTCTCGGCTTTTGGAAAAACATACGCCTTAAGTGCAGTGTTCAAAAGTGTTCCAGAGCCTACTGCCACAAAAATCAGACTAACCAAGGCTGCGATGTAAAGATAAACCGTGCGAATTATTTTGGTTGTTTTTGACATATCATTTTATTGATTAAAAATTATTTTCTTAGCGTATCAACTCCCATTTTTTTTAATGCCACATGCAATTTATTTAATGGCAAGCCAATTACGGAATAAAAATCTCCTTCAACTTTTTCAATAAGCACTGCGGCGCGATGCATCAAGCCATAAGCACCAGCCTTATCCATTGGTTCACCAGTAGCAATATAATCATCTATTTCTTCAGTAGTTAGTTTTCTGAAAGTAACTCTTGCTTCACCATAATCAGTTACAACTGTTTTTGTTTTTGTGTCTATAATAGCTAGTCCTGTCACAATATCATGTGTATTTCCAGAAAAATTTGTCAGTATTTTTTTAGCATCTTCTTTATTTTTTGGCTTGCCAATAAATTTGCCTTTATAAAAAACAAAAGTATCTGCTCCGATAATTATAGCATCATCATAGTGATTGGCAACATCTTGTGCCTTGCCTAATGCCAAAAATTTTGCTAACTCGTGCGGATCATTTAAGGCTGACATATCTTCTTCATAAGCACTTTCTCTGATCTCAAATTCCAAACCAATTTGTGCGAGAAGCATTTTTCTTCTTTCTGATTTTGAAGCTAATATTATTTTTCTTTGCATAAAATTATTTTAATCGGAAAAATCACAACCGCTTTCCAGATTCTTTTTAGTCGTTTTTTCTTAAATTGCCATTGTTGCGGTTGAAATACTCTCCAAAGCCATTCCAGTCCCATAAAACTCATAAAAATTGGAGCGCGTTTAATTTTTTTAGTTAAAAAATCGAAAGATCCACCGACACCAACCGCTATGTGAATGATAGCATCTTTTTGAGAATCAATAAAGATCTCCTGATCGGGTGCGCCAAAATTACAAAACAACACACAAGGATGCTTAATTGAAAGACATTGGATAGCATCCACATTCAATTCAACGCCATTTATTTTTAGATTCGGATGAATCTTTGTAATCGCCATTTTTATTTCTTGCAAACTACTCAAGCCATCTTTTTTCGCAACAATAAAAATTTCTAAATTATTTTTATTCGCTAGCTTGAGAATTTCCATCATCAAGTCCACTCCGGCTATTCTTGTTTTCAAGTGCCAGCCATATTTCCAAAAAGCTAATTTTATACCAACACCATCAGCAATATTTAATGCACAATTATCTAGCACTGTTCTAAAACATAAATTATTTTGTGCCTCCAAAATAAATTCCGGATTGATTGTGGCGATTTGGTGAAATTTATTCTCACTTAAAAAACCCTCAACCTTCTTGAAAATTTCACTTTTTTTCAGATTATCAATTCTTACACCGAGGATTTTCATATTATTTTAATAATCGATAGCCTCCTTTTTCAAATCATTCATATATTCATCTTTCAATTTTCTATACTGATTATAATCATTAGGGAATTTTTGAAAAAGAGCAAGTTTAAATTCGCCATATTGATCAGCTTTATCCTTGTGTGTTCTCAAATAATCCCTGATAGCAATAATTTGAAAAATTTCTGGGTGATTGTTTTGATAAAAATGAATTATAAAAAGACGCTGCTCATCAACTTCTTTTTCAAATAAGCGAGAATTTTCAGCATTGCGCGAACCAAGCGAAGCATAACCGATTGTTTTCAAATGTGAAATATAATCATCAATTTTTGAAATATCATCGACAACAAATAAAATATCGATTGTCGCTTTTCCAGACATGCCAGGAACTGATGTGCTGCCAATATGATATATTTCTAAAATATTATCGCCAACAATACGATTTATCCTCTCAGATTCTTCCGAAAATAAAATAGGCCATTGGGGGTCATAGAGAATTATCTTGTAGTTTCTTTTATTTATTTCCATATACGAATACACCTACTTTACTTTTTTTTAATTGCGGTTGTTCTTTCATTTATTCATAATTCAATAAAAAATTATACTTTTATCCATAATGGCTATATTTTATTTATACTTAAAACTATTTCAACGGACAACTCTCAATCAAAACAAAATTAGTTTTAGTAGCCCCAACAGAGAAAACACCTTAGCCCCCTCATAAAATAAATTAATGCTATTTTTATTCAACTAAGAAAGCTATAATTGTTTTTTCTATTTCTTTCTGGGGTACTTTTAGAATAGTAGCTATTGCTTGCTTAGAGTTTTTGCCTGGCTCAATTTTCAATAGTTCAAATAAAGCTTTTTCACTATAATTATCAACAATCGCAAAGGCAATCCGTTTAGAAATTTGATGTCCTGATTGTTTTGTGAAATCATGATAATAATTATTACCGTAAAGATTGTTTGTGATAAAATGATTAATATTTTCTGGCTCAATTTTTTTCAAAACTATTTGATTTGCAATGTATTGAGCTACTCCCTCATGAACCCACCATAAATATTTTTCGCCAAAAATTTTTTTACCAAACATGTGGGATATTTCATGGATGAGAGTTTTTGGAAAATCTTCTTTTTTATGACTCGTTTCAATTTCAAAAAAGTCAGGATGAAAGAGAGCAATCTTGCCTTTGCGACAACAACCGCTACACCATCTTTCCGTTTTATATTCAAAATACTTATCAATGTCCGCTCGTCGATAAAGCAAGTCTATGGGAAAATTTAAATCAAGGCTATTTCCATAAGCCGAGTAAAAGCTTGTGACTTTTTTTAAACTTATGTTTATCAGTCTAACGACTTCTGTTATGGGATATTTTGGGTCATACAAAAGATTGATTGTTACTTGAAAACCGCCATTAGAATATTTAATTATTTTTTTTTCCTTTTTCATATAATTTCATGAAGTATAAATAAAATTCGTTTTCGCAGTCTCAGCGGAGAAAGCCTTACTGGCTCAAACCTCCGACTTGCCTGCCCGCCTTTGGAGGGAACCATTTATTTCTTACCCGACTTTATACTTCCCCTTCCAACTATCATATATCGCACCATATCCGGCTTCAATGAAAATCGGACGAGTTTTTGTGAAAAGCTCTAGCAGCGTTTTTTCGTCACCATCCTTCAATATTTTCAGCAATTTTTTTATAAACTCATCCGCTTTCCATGGTAACTTTTTCAATGGATGACAGTCCATGTCCCAGGCTAAATATTTATGATATGGCTTAATCCTTCCTTCGAGCGCAAATATGCAATCCAACAAACACGGAATTGCTTCTGCCGCTTCAAGCTGAGCAGCAATGAGATTGCCGTCTCTCTTGCATTTGGCTGCACGATACACTTGATTGATAAAACCATCTAAACCGTTTTCATCTTTGATTATTTTCCCTGCTTCCTTTTTTGAAACAACTGTTTTTGCATTAATAATTTTTTGAATTTTTTCCGTCTTATCAAATAAAATATTAATATAGGCATAGTTAAATCTGTCCCAAGCCAGGTCAGTTCCATACAAAGCATGCTTTTTAAGCTCATTAACCGTTCTCACAAACATATCAAATTCAGGATCTTTGAAATCTTTGACATATTTCTTCTCGTATTCTTTCTTAGCCTCATCCCTGACTATCATTATACAATCATAATCCGAATCTTTTGTGATCATCCCCTTCCCCCTAGAACCAGAAAGCCAAAAAGCCAAGATGTTTGAATCTTTTTCAAACTCCTTAACTAACTTTTCATATTTTTCGTCTGCTTTTTCTGATGCCATAGAGATTGTTTTATTATTTGGAATTTAGAAACTACATATCCCCTATTACTTTCAATATCTCATCAAAGCTTGAAACTATTTTAAATGGCTTTCCTTTTTCTAATCGATCTCTTTTGTGAAAGCCAAAATCCACGGCAATTGTCCTGACGCCAACCTTATTTCCCTCAAGGATATCTCCCAGTGTATCTGTGATAAAAATACAATCTTCCGGTTTTAGCTTATATTTTTTAAATAAATACTTGAATTTTTCAACCTTAGACTTATTCATTCTGGATCCCAATAT
>JBAXKA010000044.1:0-7977 GCA_037137555.1 Candidatus Moraniibacteriota bacterium | reverse complement strand
TCCCATATCTTAGCAGATTTAGCCTCTTCAGGCTCATGTTGCGTTGGAGTAGACTTAAATTTGCCAAAACAAGAAAGATGTTATACACTCTAAATATGCTAATTATTAAAGAAGTTTAGTCAGGGGAATGCTTTAATTCCTGTCTTTGCCGATTAGTTCTTGGCATTTTTTTATTTTTAAAAATGGACATTATAATTATTTAACTTGTAGTGCTAATGTCAGCTACAAAAAAAATTAATTCAATGAATGATTTATTAGCCAATCTGGCAACCGAAGTGGATAATCTAAGTGATGAAAAAACAAGTATCAAAACAACTAAAAAGATAGCAAGCGAAGACAATGTTGAAGAAAAAAAAGTTTCTGTCATGGATCAATTGCTCGCAAAGAGTCCGATTGAATTTCCTTCAATTGGTGACACGATAATCGGAATAGTTTTGGAAGTTTCTACCAGTGAAATTTATCTTGATCTTGGTCCATTCGGAGCAGGTTTAGTTTTGGGCAAAGAAATAAAAGATGGCATGGGAACGAACAAACTGAAAATAGGCGATAAGGTTTCTGCTACTGTGACGGATTTGGAAAATGAAGAAGGTTATATTGAATTATCTATCCGCGAAGCTTCTTATGAAAAAGCTTGGGAAGATGTTGAGAAAAAAAGAGATGCGGGAGATAAAATTAAAACTAAAATTATTAGTGCGAACAAAGGTGGCTTGTTGATTGAAATCAATGGTATTTCTGGATTCTTGCCTGTTTCACAACTTGCTAGTAAAAATTATCCTCGTGTTGAAGATGGCGATAAAAATAAAATTCTTAATTTGCTTAAAAAATTAGTCGGCAAAGAATTGGAAGTTTGTGTTATTGATATTGATAGAGAAGCGGATAAATTAATTGCTAGCGAAAAAGCCGCTCAAAGTGAAAAAGAAAAAGAAACTATTGCTAATTTTAGTATGGGCGATATTATTTCTGGTGAAATTAGTGGTGTGGTTGATTTTGGAGCTTTTGTGAAATTTTCTCCAGCTAATTATTCAGGAGAAATAAGTGAAAAAGAAAAAGTGGAAGGCTTGGTGCATATTTCTGAATTGGCTTGGCAATTAATTGAAAATCCAAGAACAATAGTGAAAGTGGGAGATAAGGTTGATGCTAAAATTATTGGCATTGATAATGATAAAATTTCATTGTCTATTCGGGCTTTGCAAGCAGATCCATGGAGTGAGGCGAAGGATAAATATAAAATGGGGGATATCGTAACAGGAAAAGTGCATAAAATAAATCACTTTGGTGCTTTTGTTTATTTGGATAATGATATTCACGGCCTAGCACATATTAGCGAAATATTAAATGCTCATCCTGAAAAAACTATTAATGATTTAATTAAAATTGGCGGTGATTATAGCTGGAAAATACTTTCGATGGAACCACGCGAACATCGCATGGGCTTAACATTGATTGATGCTAATAAGGAAAAAAAATCAGTCAAAGAAAAAGTCGAAAAAACAGCAGACGCTGATCTGACAACGACTGAAGAAATCAAGAAAGAAAAAAAAGTAAAAAAAGAGAAGAAGAAAAAAGCAGAAGACAAGAAAAATGAAGAAGAAAAAAAACCAGAGCAAGAATAAATTTAAAGTTTAATTTATTTTTTAAAAAAGCATGTCTAATATTTTTATTATTTCTGGTCCATCTGGCGCTGGCGAAGATAGTGTTATTGATGGACTAAAAAAAATTCTGCCGATTGAAAAAATTGTGACTTCCACAACAAGAAAAATGCGTCAAGGTGAGGTGCATGGCATCAATTATTATTATATTTCTCAAACTGAATTTGAGGAAAAAATTAAAAATGATGAATTGGCAGAATGGACAAAAGAATATAACGACAATCTTTATGGTGTTACAAGGACAGAATTGGAGCGTGTCAATAATTCAGGCAAAATCGGACTTTGGAAAATTGAATATAAAGGAGTAATCTCGGCTAAAACTAAATTTCCCGATATGAAATCGATTTATATTGCTCCGCCATCTTTGGAAATTTTGCGTCAAAGAATTGTCCGACGCGATCCGACTGTAAGCGAACAATACCTGGAAGAGCGAATGGCATATACACGCGAATGGATGAAGCACGAAGATATCTATGATTTTAAGGTTATTAATGAAGAAGGTTATTTGGAAGAAACAATTCGAAAAGTTGCCGAAATTATTCAATGTCAAATTTAATTAAAAAAATTCAGAATTCCATTTTTGAAAATACGCTTTTTGAACGAAAAGCAAAAATTATTTTGGGAGTTTCTGGTGGACCAGACTCGGCTTGCTTGCTTTCTGTGTTTTGCAAATTGCAAAAAAAATATACGCTAGAGCTTATTGTCGCACATATCAACTATGGCTTGCGAGGAACTGATAGCGAAAAAGATGAGCAATTTGTACAGAAGCTAGCAAAAAAATATAATTTGACACTAGCTATTTTCAAGCCCAAGATTGAGAAAAAAAATAAATCCGAAGAAGCATTGCGAGATATCAGATATGCGTTTTTTGAAAAAATGCGAAGAGAAAAACAGTTCGATTTAATTGCTGTTGCTCACAATGCAGATGATCAGGCCGAAACAGTTTTGATGCGTTTACTTCGTGGAACTGGTCTGGCTGGTCTTTCTGCGATGCAAGCTAGGAATAATAAAATCATCCGTCCATTGCTCGAGACCACACGAAAAGAAATTCTTTTTTATTTAAAAACAGAAAAATTGAAATATCGTATTGACAAAACAAATCGACAAAATGTTTATTTGCGAAATAAAATTAGAAATAAATTGATGCCCTATTTGGAAAAAAATTTCAATCCTAGTTTAAAGCAAGTGCTTTCTCGGAGTGCAAAATCTTTTGAAGAAGATTATAGCGTGATTGAAAACATTACTGAAAAAGCCTGGGAAGAAAATAGAGCATTAAGTGTCAAAAAACTTTTAAGCTTGCCAATCGCAATTCAAAAAAGAGTTTTGCAAAAAGCACTGGCCCAAAAAAATCCCCAACTCGTTCGGCAAGGATTTACGCAGAGTGAAGAAATCTTGAAAGCCTTAAAAAGCACAAAAAACAAAAATCAGGTGGTCAAGTTAACAGGATTGAAAATGACGCGATATGGTGATAGAATTATAATAGAATAATTTGTTTGGTTTAAAATTTTTAATTTATAATATAAAATAGTTATGAAAAATCTGTTAAAAAACATTAGTTACGCACTACTTTTCTTTGTCTTCTTGTCGGGAATTTTTATTTTGTTTAATAATCCGGAAAAAAAACCGGAAGAAGTTTCACTTTCTATTTTAGTTGCTCAAATTAATGATCAAAAAATTAAAGAAATTTCTATTTCTAACGATGAGCTAACCATAACAATGTTGGACGGAAAAATCGAAAAAGCCTTAAAAGAAAAAGAAGCCAGTATTACCGAAACACTAAAAAATTACGGCGTCGATCAAGAGAAATTTAAAGGAGTAAATATTTTAGTTAAAGGTGAAAGCAGTAGTAGTCTTTGGCTGGGAGCAATTTTGCCATTTCTTTTGCCATTTGCCTTGATTGCCGGATTTATTTGGTTTATGCTTCGTCAAGCACAACGAGGAAATAATCAAGCACTTTCTTTTGGGGCATCTAAGGCGCGAGTTTCTGATCCAAAAGATAAAAAAAATCGTGTTATCTTTAAGGATGTGGCTGGAGCTAAAGAAGCCAAAGAGGAACTCTATGAAATTGTAGAATTTCTCAAAACACCTGAAAAGTTTTTGAGCCTTGGCGCAAAAATTCCCAAAGGTGTTTTGCTTTTAGGTTCACCAGGAACGGGAAAAACCTTAATTGCCAAGGCGGTGGCAGGCGAAGCGAATGTGCCATTTTTTAATATCTCTGGATCAGAATTTGTGGAAATGTTTGTGGGCGTTGGAGCATCGAGAGTGCGTGATCTTTTCAAGCAAGCTAAGAAAAATGCACCAGCGATTGTGTTTATTGATGAAATAGATGCTGTTGGAAGACATCGGGGAGCAGGACTTGGTGGCGGACATGATGAGCGGGAGCAAACGCTAAATCAAATTTTAGTAGAAATGGATGGTTTCGATACTAACACAAATGTAATTGTGATTGCTGCAACTAATCGTCCTGATGTGCTTGATCCTGCGCTACTTCGTCCGGGTCGATTTGATCGACGAGTTGTGATGGACTTGCCTGATATTGAAGAACGATTAGCAATCTTAAAAATTCATGCAAAAAATAAACCACTGGTTAAGGAAATTGATTTGCGGGTAATTGCTCAAAGAACACCAGGATTTTCTGGAGCAGATTTATCTAATTTATTAAATGAAGCCGCTATTCTTTCGGCACGAAGAGAAAGAAAAACTATTGGCATGAACGAACTGGCCGAATCGATTGAAAAAGTTATTCTTGGACCGGAAAGAAAAAGTCGTCGCATCGATGAAGATGAAAAAAAGATTATTGCTTATCATGAAGCTGGTCACGCCTTGATTGCTTCGATACTAACACATGCCGATCCAGTACAAAAAATTTCAATTATTTCTCGGGGTAATGCTGGAGGCTATACGCTTAATGCTCCAACCAAAGACAAGACACTTCGTTCACGCAATTATTTTATTGATGAGCTATCAGTTTTTTTGGGTGGCTATATCAGTGAAAAATTAACTTTTGGCGATATTACAACTGGAGCTTCAAATGATTTGGAGAGAGCAACAGCGATTGCCAGAAATTTAGTCACTCGCTATGGCATGAGCGATCTCGGACCGCGAACTTTTGGTCATAAAGAGGAATTGGTTTTTCTGGGCAAAGAACTGCACGAAGAAAAAAATTATTCAGAAGAAACAGCACGGGAAATTGATAATCAAGTTACGAAATTTATTGATAATGCCTACAAAGTTGCTGAAAAAATCCTGATAGAAAAAAAAGAACTGCTAGATACAATTTCAAATGTTCTTCTGGAAAAAGAAACAATTGAGCAAATTGAATTCAATAAAATTATGGGGATTGCGTAATATAAATTTATGCCCGATATCGATTATCTAAAAATTTTTCGCGACGCTTGGAAAATAACTTGGAAGAACCGTTTTTTGTGGTGGTTTGGTTTATTTTTATTGCTATCAGCAATTTCAACTCCGAATTATTTTTTTTCCGGTGATGAAAAAAACCATCTGCAAGAACTTATTTCTCAACACGCACTAGCTATTGGAATTATTTTTGCCAGTTTGTTTTTATTTTTGCTTATTTTAAGTTTCATCGCTCGAGGAGCATTAATTAAATCCACCCAAAAAATATTACAGAAAAAAGCAATTAATTTCAAGCTGGGATTTAGAAGTGGAAAAAAATATTTCTGGAATATCTTTACTATTTTCTTTTTTACTGGATTATTTATAGTTGTTTGCGGGGCAATTCTTTTTGTGCCAATCGCAATGTTATTTCTGGCTAAGTCTTATGTTCTTGCAATTGTGCTTGCAATTATGGCCAGCGTTTTTTTTATTGCGCTAGTCATCTTGTGCAAATATCTGCAGACTTATAGTTGCTTTTATGTTGTCTTGGCGAATGTTAAACCATGGCTGGCTATTGAAAATGCCTACGCTCTGTTTAAAAAAAATATTCTCGCCAGTATTATTATGTCATTATTATTTATTCCTCTAAGTATTTTTTCTTTTTTTGTGATTATTGCAATCGCATTGATTGTGCTAATCGTTTTTGGCATAATCGGCGTGATTTTATTTTGGGCGTTTAAAGAAATTGGTGTAATGATTGCCATTATTGCAGGACTGGTTACTTTAATTTCTGGATTAATTATTTTTTATGCTTTTTTTAGTGCTTTTTCTCAAGTCGCTTGGGTTTTGTTTTTTTATACTATGGCTACTCCCAAAGAAAAAGAAATAGTTGCAGAAAAAAAAGCCGAAGCAGAAAAAATTTCAACGCTAGCTAGCGCCGAAGCAGTAAAAACATTAGAGATCGAAACAAAAGAATAATTTTGACGGCGATTGTTTTTTCCCGTAAGATTAGCTTAGTCTTGTTTTCGGGTGTATAGCTCAGTTGGTTAGAGCGTTACATTGACATTGTAAAGGTCTCCCGTTCGAGTCGGGATACACCCACAAAAAAAGTTAATAATCAAAAAAGGGACCATAGCTCAGCGGTAGAGCAGGAGACTCATAATCCCTTGGTCGCTGGTTCGAATCCAGCTGGTCCCACAAAAATTTATTTGGTCGTCCCACCGAGGCGGGACTGGTCCCACAATAATACTTCAGTCCCGCCTCGGCGGGACTGGTCTCGTAGAAATTATCTTACAAAGAAAAATCTTCTTGTTTCAGAACTGCTTCTTTATGGTCATTGCGCAGTAACTTTAAAATTCGTTGAGCATGTTCTTCATCGCCAGCAAGCGCGATATCTTTGTTCGTTTCAGTGCTTTCAAGTCCATCTAATATCCCATCTGGAACAACAAGTGCATCTTTACTCACTGAAGTATTTTCCCAATCAAATTCAGTGCCAAATTTAGCGTAATCTCGCGGTGCTTTTTTTTGTGGTTGTTCCATAGTTTTTAATTTAAAAATAATTAATTTTTATTTTTTTCTCCTCGAATGAAATGCCTCGTGTACTTCTTTTAGTTGTTTATTTGTAACATGTGTATAGACTTGGGTTGTTGTGATTGAAGAATGACCGAGCATTGCTTGGACGGAACGAATATCTGCGCCGTTAATTAATAAATCAGTAGCAAAAGAATGTCGCAATGTGTGCGGATGGACATCTTTTATTATACCAGCCTTGGTCGCATAATATTTAACAATCCGCTGAACTGACCGTGGTGTTAAGCGCAAATCAGTTGAAGTCTTTTGATTATTTTTATTTTTAAATTTTTGTAGGCCTTTTTCATCACGCACAAAAAGAGCCGAATCAACATCAGTTCTTTTTTCAAGATATTTTTTTATCGCCTCAGAAGCCGAATCAGAAATAAAAACCACTCGCACTTTATCGCCTTTGCCACGCACGCTAAGTTCTTGTCTTTTGAGATCAATTTTTTCACGATTAATATTAGTCAATTCAGAAACTCGCAAGCCAGCTGAAAATAGCAATTCGAGAATTGCTCGATTGCGTAAACTCTTAAGATCTAGCCCATTCGCTTCGGCCAAAACTCTTTCCACTTCGTCCATTTCTAAAAAATCCACTTCGCGTGTTATGGCTTTTCCCATTTCGATTTTTTCTGCTTGCAATGAAGGAATATCGCGCTTAGCTAAAAATTTCAGAAAACCTCGAATAGCAATTGCATAAAAACCTTGCGTAACTTTTTTTAGCTTTTGCCCTTTTGCGTTTTCATAACGATTAAGGTGAATGCGAAAATTCCGCACAACCTCAGCCGTTATCTGTTCCGGTTTAGAAATTTTCGCCCACTCTAAAAAACGCCGAAGATAATGATCATAATTTTCAATCGTTTTTTGTGAGCGACCTTTTTCGATTTCCAAATATTCCAGAAATTGAATTTCCAGTTCTTTAATTTGCATAGCTCCAGTTTATCTTTAAATTTAGCTATTGACAAGGCAATCGATCCAATATAAACTAAAAAGCTTCACAAAAGGAGCATCGGGCTCTTTAACAAAAGAATAATCTAGAGAAAAAAGGAGAAGGCATATGAAAATTTCAGAAAGAATTAATTGGCTCATAGTTAAGCGAGTAATTATTTTTTTGGCCATGTTATTTTATGGATGGAATTTATTCCAAATTTACGAACGGGATAAAAGTTTTTTTCCGTTTGGCAAAATTTTTTCGGTTGAATTATTTTTATCAAAAAGAATGGATCCATCGGTAATGATGGTATCGGTTTTCAGTGGCATCGCACGAGATGCTAAAAATTATTGGAAAGAAGAGAAATTAGAAATTCAGATTGTGTCTGAAGGTTCGAGATTAAACACGAGCAAGAAATTTCCAACCGACAATCCAAAAATCTGCTTGATTTATAAAGCAGAATATATCAAGAAAAAAGTAGTTTAC
>JBAXKA010000043.1:0-8926 GCA_037137555.1 Candidatus Moraniibacteriota bacterium | reverse complement strand
CTCCAGCGATATATTTTTTTCCATCCCAGCAGGAGTTGCCTTTGCAGATGTTTATACTACAGTCGTTTGGGGTTGGGGAGGTTGTTGGGGTTGGTGAAGTTGATAAATTATCACAAGCTGTGAAACCATATTTTGGATCACCATCTTCATCCCAGCCATCTTGTTCGTTCATACAGTTGTACCATTTTCGATATGTTCCAATATTAATAGCGAGCAAGAAAGTAAAATAACTCGGTAGATCACCAACATAGCTCAAAACTCTCGTGTGCAACCATCCCCCTTCGGTAAGCATCTCATGATAATTAGTATTTGTAACATAAACCTTTCCTTCGTAAGTCCTTGTAAACCCACAGGCATCTCTCATTTGGATTATAGAGGGACCGTCGGGGTAGCTCTCTTTAAAGTCATCGTAAGTTTTCGGGATTTCGCAATCAATCGAATGACCAAATCGTCCTACAACTCCTGTTTGAGCAGTTGTGGGCATTCTGTCAAAAACGACTGCACTTCTTCTTGTGCCCGCAGGAATATACATCATCATCCATAGTGCGCTCAAATTATCATCATAATAGTTATCAAGGACAAGAGTGAAATCAAATTCTTTATTATCAGATAGGTCGCATGATGTTTGTCCATGACAAGCTATTTTAGGATCATTAATATTAAGTAACTCACGAAAGCCTTTAAAATAACCCACGCAAGCATTTTCTCCTGCATTATCACAATTTATATATGCCCTTTTTTTATTTGGGCATGGTGATGTACTACAATAATGTACTTCTTTTTCAATTTGATAAGGCGAAGAATAAAAAGCTTCGGCATTAAAAGCGCAACTACTGAAAAATATGAAAGAGGAGAAGCATAATAAACTTATTTTTAAATTAGTTTTGGTTTTTGTTTTTTTGTGGGCATTTTATTAATTAGCATATTTTTTAAAATTTTACACTTCTCTATAATTCACATAGTCTCGCAATCCTCGCAAATTCTGCATTGACTATTTTTTGAATTTTTTCTAGCACTAGTTTATTTTTTGGCAAGAACAAGTGCTTAAATCGTCCTTGTGTTTTCAAAAATTCTGTCACCGGTTTTAGTGTTTTTGGTTCCCAGTTTAGTTTATATTTTCCATTTTCAATTTCATAAAGTGGCCAAAAATTAGTTTCCGTTGCCAATTTAGCAATCGCCACATATTGTGAAGTGGGAAATTTCCAATTATTTGTGCAGGGCGAAAAAACCGTGAGGAAACTTGGTCCATCAACTGCCAAAGCTTTTCTGGATTTCATTTTAAGATCAGCTAAATTGGCAATATTAGTTTGTGCCAAATAAGGAATGTGATGCGCTGCCACAATTTCCATTAAATTTTTTCGCATTTCCATTTTTCCAAAAGATTCTTTTCCCGTTGGTGTCGTTTCTGTCGCACTGCCAAATGGTGTAGCAGAAGATCTTTGATTGCCCGTGTTCATATAACCACCATTATCATAAACAACATACAAAAAATTATGCCCCCGTTCCAATGCACCAGATAATGCTTGCAAACCAATATCATAAGTTCCGCCATCTCCGCCAAAAGCGACAAATTTAATTCGCTTTTGCAAAGCACCCTGAGCTTGTCGAAGGGTCACGCACTGAGCTTGTCGAAGGGTTTTCCTTCGCAAAGCAACATACGCTCGCTCGACACCAGAAATAGTCGCGGCCGCATTTTCAAAAGCACTGTGAATATACGGAGTTTTCCAAGCAGTGTATGGATAAATCGTCGAAGTTACTTCGAGACATCCCGTTGCATTAGAAATCACAACTGGCGTTGTCGCCTCGCCTAATATTGTTCGCACAATCGAAGGAAACGCACATCCCGCACAAGCACTATGACCGGGAGCTAAATTTTTTGAAAGTTCTTTGTTCATAAATTTGTTTTAATCACTAATAATTTTCTAAACATATTTTGTAAGATCAGAATTTATATTTTTATTCGTTGCAATTTCATTAAAAATTTGCTTAAAAAATTCCGGCTTTGTTGTTTTTATAAATTCCCGTGCACCAGCAGAAAGATTTCCCGCTTTGTTATATTCTAACAATTTATCATAATGCTCGCCTGTAAAATCTTCGTCATATTTTTTAATTCCCAATTTTTCCATTTCAGCATCCAATGCTTGCTTCCTAGCCAATCGCTCAGTTATGCTACTGAGATAATCGTCTGTCCCCTTTTCACCTATTGATTTATATGAGTTTCTCAATATTTCCTCTGCCTTTTCTGAGATTCCCATAATTGAGTTAGTACTCGCATGCAAATATTCGTGTTGCACAGTATAATCGTCTGCATGCTGATTTTGCAAAAAAATTTTATGTTGAAATGGCAGATAAAATCCACCCACACTATCAGCGTCAATAATTTTAAGTAACCATTCTGGAATTGGCACATCAACATTATCAGGAATCCTTCCAATTAACAAATATTTACCTTGCATACTCTGTTTGTCTGAAAAATTAGTTTCAACATTATTTAAGAAATTCAACCTGTCTCGTTGCACATTTTTTGCCCAATCAATATTTCCCTCAAATTCAATCACAAGCTTGTTGAAATACTCTTTACTTCCTATATGTTTTTTTAAATCCTCTTTTATTTTTTCCGCTCTTAGTTTTAGATCTGGCTCTTTTCTCGTTGAATTGTTTATTTTTTGCAATGATTCTTGTGCATTTTTCACTAACTGCTCATAATTTTCAATAGCCTCTCTTTCTTCTTCTGTGGTAGCTTTTTGTTTCAAATTTTCTATAGATGCTATTTCAGTCTCAATAGTAACACTTTCCCCTCCTTTAGCTTTCTCAAAATCCCCCGCTCCAGAAAAAGCCACCGTCGCCATTCCAATCGTCACGGCCATTTTTATTTTCGATTTTAATTTTTCAAATAAATCTCGTATTATCTCGTTTTCTAATTTCACCTTAGCGTTAATCACGGAAATATCAACTGATTTTGATCCTAGAATATTCCCATATAATTTAATGAGCGTTTTTAATTTACTTTTTCCTGACGATTTTAAATTTTCTGCAAGCAACTTAGCATCAACAATTCTTTCTTCAGCTAATCGCTCCAAACCAGCTTGCGTCTCAATCTCTCCCACACCCATCAATTTTTCAGGAATTATTTTTGGTGATTCGTATTCTGATTGTTCTTTAATTTCTGACATAATTTATTATTTTAGATTAGCTTTTAATTCCTCAATTTTTGCTTTTTCCAATTCTTGCAAAAAATTATCCAGTAACTCATCTTGCTCTTTTTTTAGCTTGTTCATTTCTGCCACATAATCCGCATAGATTTTTTCAATTTCTTCAGATTTTTTATTAATTTCATCTTTTGTCATAGTTTTATTAAAAAAATAATACTTTTAAAATTACTCCATGCAACCACCACAAGCCGGAGAAATCATCGCCCCAAATATTTTTAATCCTACTACTAATATCATAGAAATAACCAAAAATATTATTGCTTTTATTAAATATTTTTTGGTTTTTACTTTAGACGCTTCATTCAACCTATTTGCTAATATGAAGAATCTATATAGAAAAAAAATCGTAAGTACGCAAGATAACAAAATAACAAACCCAATAAAATAATATATAAAGTCTCCGGGAGATTTTTCAATTGTCGTCATTTCTGGAAATTCCATAGCAGTTGCACCAAAAACATTTCGTCCAAGACTCAGCATTAAAATATTAAGCGTAATTATATTAACAAACAACTTTAAAATTATTTTTTTCATCTTTTTTAAATTAAATAATTATCTTTAAACTTCCCCTCCAAAATCCTCTCAATCTGCTTCTTAAAAACATCCCGTCCACCCAAACCATAAACAATACTGGAAATTTTTTGATCATTATTATTTTGCAAACTGACTACTATTTCTGAAAATAACGGTGGATGAGATCCGATTGACATCGCACGATCCATTACGATAATTTCTTTGGCATTTTTTAATGCCGTGGCAATTTCAGAAAACGGAAAGGGACGAAATAATTCAATTTTTAAAAGTCCTACTTTCTCATCTTTTTTTTGTAAATCATCAATTGCATCTTTGGCTGTGCCAGCCACTGAGCCAATCAACACTAAAACTTTTTTAGCATTTTTTATTTTATATTCTTCGAATAAATCATATTTTCTGCCACTAATTTTCTCAAATTCTTCTGCAATATTTTCATATTCCTTAGTAACTTTTGCCATCGCCTCTGCTTGATCGATTTTAAACTCAAAATAAGATTCTTGCAAAGCGACTGGTCCATAAGTTACGGGATTTTCCACATCAAGCAAAGATTTTTCTGGTTGATATTCTCCCACAAATTTTTTAACAACTTTATTATCTAAAATTTCTAAATTTTCGACGCTATGTGAAGTATTAAATCCATCCATAATTACCATCACGGGAAGTTGTGTTTTTTCTGCCAGCTTCATGCCAATGATTGTTTTATCATAAACCTCTTGTGGATTTTCACAAAAAATTTGCACCCAACCAGCATCGCGAGAGCCCATCACATCACTATGATCACCATGAATACTTAATGGCGCCGAAAGTGCACGAGCAGCCACAACCATTAAAATTGGCAAACGCATTCCGGAAGCGATATATAACATTTCATGCATATACGCCAAACCTTGCGAACTTGTAGCAGTAACTGTTCGTGCTCCCGCGGCTGACGCACCAATCGCCGCACTCATGGCGCTATGTTCTGATTCTACTTCAATCATTTCCGTTTCCACTTCACCATCTGCCACAAACTTAGCATAAGTTTCAATGATTGGAGTTTGTGGAGTAATAGGATAAATCGGCATTACATCTGGCTCGATTTGTTTCAAAGCATAAGCCGCCGCATATCCGCCAGTAAGTGCTATTTTTTTAGTATAGTTATTATTATTTTTATTTTTTGGCATAAAATTAATTTTTTTTCATTAAAATCGCTTTCATTGGACAAACTTGTGCACAAACTCCGCAACCCTTGCAAAACTCATAATCAATATCGGCTTTATTTTTTTTATCTGCATTATGTTTTTTCATTTCAATCGAAGCATCAGGACAAAAAGGCACACAAGTTGCACAACCAATACACTTGTCTTTGTCCACTTCTGGCTTCATATATCGCCACGAACCAGTCTTGGGAGATTTCTTGATATCATGTTTTATAATTGCGCCTTTTTCCATATTAGTTATTCCATTTTAGTATTATCACCAAACCAGGTTACATATAGACCATCATATTTTCCCGACTCTCGCAATTCCAATAATACTCTATTTATAGATTCTCGTAAAACGGTCGCCCCTTCCTTAATCACAATGCCATACACATGCGGATTAAAGACATCACCAACAATCTCAAAATCTTTCACGCCATCGTTCCTAACAAAATATAGCAAAGATGGGGCATCAAAAACTACCGCATCTACCAAGCCTGCTTTCAATTTTTCATAGGCTTTTTCGATATTTTTAACCGTTACTACTTTAGCGTTTATTTTTCGCAAAACCTCAACACTAATTGTTTTTTCCACGGTTGCTACATTTCTTCCCACCAAATCTTTATACCCATTAATACTGCCTTGTAATTTTGACATGGTAATAAGCGAACTCGTTTCAGCAATAAAAAAACCAAAAACAATATATCCACCAAGAATAACAACTGCACTAAACATTCGGCCAACCCAAGAGTGAGGAACAAAATCACCATAGCCAACCGTACTCATTGTCACAATCGCCCACCAAAATGACTCAAAAATTCCAGGAAAATAATGGCTATCAAATGTTCCTGCACTTTTCTCTGCAAGCCAAATGATATTTCCGAATATTACAATAAAAAGCGCAATGCCAATAATAGCTTCTAATATTTTTTTGTACCCGTTTTTAATGATATTTTTAACCGTACTGAGCATGTTAATATTTTTATCTTTAGACACAAGTACTAATAAACCGGATTCAAGAGTATTGTGAGAAAAATCAATAATTTCCTCCCGCTCCTTGCTGATTGTTATTCCAGCCAATGCGACATCCGCCTTTCCCTCGTAGATACAATCAACTATATCAGAAAAAGCTACCCGCTTATATTGAAATTCCAATTTCAATTTTTTCGCAATCATATTCCAAAGTTCAATTTCAAAACCAGAAAAATCTCTACCTTTTTTCATCACTAAAGGCGGAATTTCGCTAACAGCAACAGTTAGAATTGTCTTTTTAATACCACTATTTTTCATTGATTTTTGATTTCCATTATTATTAATCATCAAATAACATCATACGCCCTTTCAATTGCTAAAATATTTTTTTCACAATTTTCTTTGCCAATCTTATCTTCAAAAATCTTACGAAATTCTTGCATTACACTTTCCAGATTAACAATCTCTGTGACTTTAATAATTTTTCCCAAAATTACAGTGTTCGGTCTTGGTTGTCCGATTACTGACATTGAAATTCCATTAGCATCGACTGCGTGAATTTTTCCATCAAAACGAATTATATCCTTAATCTCATGCGGACTTTTTGTAGAATTAATAATCAGCGCTTCATTTTTGTCCAAACCTTCTGTTACTTTCTGACTAGAAAGAAGCGTGTCATCAAGCACGACAACAATATCAGGATCAACGATTGGTTCTTTGGAGCGAATAGCTTTTTCGGAAATTCGCAAATAAGTTTTGGTTGGTGCACCGCTTCGTTCCGGACCAAAGTTAGGAAAAGTTTGCACAAAATTTCCTTCTGCCACCGCCGCTTGTGCGATAATTTCCGCCGCTGTTTTTGCGCCTTGTCCACCACGAGCAAAAAATATTATTTCCATTGTGTCTTTATGATATTTCATTTAATCAGCATAACATAAAAATTTAATAAAAACAAAACTAATAAATTATTTGTCAAAATTATTTTCTCTGCATTTTCCGTAGTTGTGAAATCTCATCACGAATAATGGCCGCTTTTTCAAATTCCAAATTTCTTGCAGCCTCTTTCATTTCGCGTTCCCGTTGCTTCACATATCCAGCAATATCTTCTAGTGTTTCCATTTGTGAAAAATCTTTTGTAAATTGCGGATTAATTTCATGATCCACGATTGAGCTAATTTTTTTCTTGATTGTTTTTGGCGTAATTTTATGTTTTTTATTATAGGCCGTTTGCAATGCACGCCTTCTGTTTGTTTCCGAAATAGCTCGAGTCATTGAGCCTGTCATTTGATCGGCATAAAGAATTACTTGTCCATGCACATTCCTGGCTGCCCGACCGATTGTTTGAATAAGTGCTGTTTCACTTCGCAAAAAGCCTTCTTTGTCTGCGTCAAGAATGGCCACTAGTGCCACTTCGGGAAGATCCAAGCCTTCACGCAAAAGATTGACGCCAACCAGCACATCAAATTCTCCTCGTCGTAATTTTTCCAAAATCCGCACACGATCCAAAGTGTCCACGCCACTATGCAAATATTCAGCTTTCACTCCACTTTCTTTCAAAAAATCTGAAAGATCTTCGGCCATTTTTTTAGTAAGCGTTGTCACAAGCACACGATTTTTCTTGGCAATCGTTTTTTCAATTTCATTTGCCACATCTTTCACTTGACCTCTGGCCGGTCGAATAATTATTTCCGGATCAATCAGACCCGTTGGACGAATAACCTGTTCGACAATCCCAGGATTAGCTCCCTCTCCTTTATAAGGAGAGGGTTGGGGTGAGGTGGATTTTGATTTTTCTATTTCATATTTCCCCGGCGTCGCAGAAACAAAGATTGTTTGGGTCATTTTTTTTTCAAATTCTTGAAATTTAAGTGGCCGATTATCATATGCACTTGGCAGACGAAAACCATTTTCAATTAAATTAACTTTGCGTGAATAATCGCCATTAAACATTCCGTTCAACTGTGAAACAGTCACATGCGACTCATCAATTACCGTCAAAAAATCTTTGGGAAAATAATCCATCAAAGTATAGGGTGCTTCGCCAGATTCTCTTCCTGTGAGATACAACGAATAATTTTCAATACCATTGCAATAGCCCACTTCGCGCATCATTTCCAAGTCTTGTCGAGTGCGACGCCAGATTCTTTCGGCTTCCAGAATTTTTCCGTTGTCTTGAAAATATTTTTTTTGTGCTTCTAATTCTTTTTCAATTTTTCCCAAAGCATTTTCCATGATTACTTCCGGCACGACAAAATGCTTGGCGGGATAAATAAAAGTTTTTGAAAGTGTTGCCAATTTTTCACCAGTTAAAAAATCATACTCAATAATTTTTTGAATTATTTCATCTTCCATATCAATTCGCGTTATAATTTCTCTGCCGGGAGTAATAATTTCCAAGGTGCTTCCAGTTAAGCGAAATTTTCCTCGCGCTAAAATATCACTGCGAGTATATTGCATTTCAATTAATGTTTTTATGATTTCTTCCCGAACACATTTTTTGCCAACAATTAATTCTAGCATTGTTCCGCGATAATAATCTGGTGAGCCTAAACCATAAATACATGAAACAGAAGCACAAATAATCACATCGTTGCGACTCATTAGCCCTGCTGTCGCAGCATGACGCAAACGATCAATTTCTTCATTGATTTGAGATTCTTTTTCAATGTATGTGTCAGTTGATGCAATGTAGGCTTCGGGTTGATAATAATCATAATAAGAAACAAAATATTCCACTGCACTTTTGGGAAAAAATGTGCGAAACTCTTGTGCCAGTTGTGCTGCCAGTGTTTTATTTGGGGCAATGACTAGTGTTGGTTTTTGCACTTTTTCAATTACATTAGCAATCGTAAAAGTTTTTCCTGATCCCGTCACGCCCAAAAGCGTCTGAGATTTCTTGCCAGCTTTCAATCCCGCTGTCAGCTGTGCAATCGCATTTGGCTGATCCCCTTCGGGTTTAAATTTTGATGAGATTTTGAATTTATTTTCAGACATTGACAAAAATATTAAATTATTCTTTTCTTTTTCAAT
>JBAXKA010000042.1:0-8954 GCA_037137555.1 Candidatus Moraniibacteriota bacterium | reverse complement strand
TCATTTTGTATTGGAATGGGTGGTTCGTTTAGTCTTATCTTGTATTGGACAAGACTAAGGCTTGACTAAATTTGCATAGTTGCTATATTAAACATATGAATAAATTAGTTTTCAAATCAACCAAGCATGTCTGTAATAATATTTTGTCCGGGATTGCCTCTGGTCAGTTTTGGTTTTTGAAAAATGATGCATAATGCGAGAAAATCATTTTTAAAAAACCAAAACCGGTCTCACAAGAATCCGGTTTTTTTATTTCTTTTACAATCGAAAAAAAAGGGGAGAAGAAATATGAAATGCACAGATTGTGGTTGTTGCAGTGGATCGGCTTGCGAAGTGTATAACAAGCTGGTTATTAGTGAAAAAACAGATTGGTCTGCTTTTTGCGGATTATCTATTGGCAGAGGCGTTGCTCTTTATTCGGACGAAGTTAGGATTGCTTGTCCGCGAGCAATTTTTGGAAAAGAAATTTTTGATTCGGTGGAACAGAAAAAAACTGCTGAAGAAAAAAATAATCGATTGAAAGTGGGATGATAAAAAAAGGAGGTGCAAAATGATGATGACAAAAACATGTAGCAATTGTAGATCAAGTGTTTTTGTAAAAGTATTATGCAAAAACATTTGTAGTTGTCATGACGGAGCTGTCATTCAAAGTCCGCTAAAATTAGCGGAGAAGTGCCAGCTTTACAAAGAAGTAACGGCAGAGGAAGATGAAAGAGTTTTTGGTTGCAAATATTTTGGGCTAGTTGAGAGGTAATTTATGCAACAAAAAACTTTTTCCCGGGGCGATAATTCTGAACCAAGAATTTTCGCCCTTTTTTATTTTTGACAGTTAACGCAATAAAAAATACTTCTTTGTGCCAGTTTTTTGCGTAAAATAATTTTTTGGCAATTTGAACAAGCTGTTTTATCTCGACGATAAACTTGGAGCATTTTTTGAAAATTGCCAGATGCACCGGAAGTGTCGCGATAATCACTATCAGATGTTCCGCGAAGTTCAATCGCTAATTGCAGAATTTTTCTGGTGGCTTGAAAGATTTTTTTTTGTTCAACTTTTGTGAGGCTTAGTACTTTTCTTTCTGGAAGCACACCAGCAGAAAAAAGAATTTCACTGCGATAGATATTGCCGATGCCAGAAATAATACTTTGATCGAGAAGCAAAATACCAATAAGCATCTGCGGTTTTTCAATAAGTAGTTTGGTAAATTTCGCAAGCGTAAATTCGGCACTCATCGCATCAACCCCAATCTTTTTTTCCGCAAGATATTTTTTAAGTGTAATGGTTTCCAAAAGATGTATTGTGGCAAATTTTCGTAAATCAGAAAACTCAAGCGTTTTATTTTCACTAAGATACCAAATATGATGAATATATTGATTAACCTTGTCTTGAAAATTTTTATTATTTTTTTTGCTCAAGTTATTTTTAAAAAGCAAATGTCCAGTCATACGCAGATGAATATGCAATGTTTTTCCGCCAGAAAGATGCAGGAAAATATATTTGCCAACTCGCTGAGCAAGAAGAATTTTTTTATTTTTTATCGCCTGTTTAAATTTCGCCAGCGTTGCACCTTTAATGGCCGACGGAAAATTAGACCAAAAATTTGTGATCGTGGCATTTTTAATTTTTTTATTCAAATCAGAAACAATTGTTTCAACTTCTGGTAGTTCAGGCATAATTTTTTTGGTTATTTTTTAGTTTAGCATAGGAATTATAATTAATGAAGTCGTTGCACTGGGCATCTTTAGTGTGGGCAGATAGAAGTGTGAGAGAGTTACCGCTTTTACTTTTTAGGATATATAAAAAGTCCCTCCAACCGTTTCAGTTGAAGGGACTTTTAGCATTCTAAGGTTTTAAGCTATTTTTTTCTTTCGTTATCGAAAGCTAAATAACCAAGATCTAGATCATCGAGCAGAATGAGTCTGTCTGCTCGCTCACTTAATTCTTTAGAAGCCGTTGCGGTGGACGAAACAATTGTTATTCTAAAGTCCAACTCTTTTGCCTTATCAATGAGATAGGCAAAGTCGGAGTCTCCGGAAATAAGCACAACTTCATTACATTCTCTTTTCCAGATGTGGGAACACGCATCAAAGGTGATCTCTACATCAAAGTTCGCCTTTACTTTTGTTGTCCCGTCCTCTAATCGGATAATTTTACACTCTTTGGTAATGACTTTGAATCCATTTTTACGAAAATAGTTCAGAAAACCTTGCTGAGCCTTTTCATTTTCGGCAGTTGATTTTCTCGTGCCAGTATAAATCGACTTGGAAATTATTTCGTTGCCAAGTGTTATCTGTGAGATAAGTTTATTGAAGTCTAGTCTAGTAGTATAGGGTATCTTGGTGGTTTTTTTGATATAGTCAAAGGCACAACTAATGTTAGCTAGGTCAATAAGTACAGCTACTTTGTTTTTCGACATAATAAGTCTCCTCTTAAGTCTTGATTCTAATTTGAAAAAAAACTACGCTTAGTTGCTAATATTGGGTGGATTTTTAAAGATCTATTATGGACTATCTCTTGCCAATGTTCATTTTTCTCCTTTCTTGTTTAGGTATTGTCAGTGAGACATTGATAGCAAGATATCATCACAAAGATTTAACTTATGCAATAGTTAGTCTTGTCTAATACAAAATAAGATAAGATAAGATAAGATAAGATAAGACTACACAAGCTATTGCATTTTTAAAAAAACACATTATAATAGGACAGTGGTATTAATTCAAAAAAATAAAATAAACAATGCAATCACTTATTAAACTAAAGAACAATCTCATTTTGTTTTTATCATCAAGCTCAACCTCACAAAATCAGAAGGCTATTTTTGATAATAAAAAACCTATCAACCACATCACGCGTGATCTCAGCAACCTACAAATCCAAAAACAAAAATTTTCAATTTTAAATTACCCCACATTAATAATCACAGTCATATTTCTGATAGCATTCCTTTCTTACAGTCTTCCAGAAAAATATCAATTAGCAAATTTGATTAATTCTCCAGTAGAGATGGAAAATTTTTTATCTAAAAATATTGCAACCACAAATCAAAATCAGGACATAACAAATCGTTTGCCTGCCGACCAGGCAGGAGGACAATCATTGGTTCTTGCTGATAGTGAAATAGCCACTAGAAAAAAAAGTAGCAATAATTCAGGAGACAATCTAGCCTGGCAAGATTCTCAATCTATTGTTTATACGAAATCCGGCAATTTACTTCAATTAGCTAATAATAATTTTTCAATTAAAGAGGGAGAGCTCATCGATTCAAAGCTTTGTACCTATGACATAACAAGGGGAATTGTTTGTAATACTGATTTTGATATTTCATCCTGGGCTAAAAAATCAACTAAACCCAACTATACCGCCACTGAAATAGGATTAGGTAATGTGCCAAATCTAACATTCTCCGGATTGAATACTGGCGACGAAACAAATATAACTATCAAAAACAAACTCGGATCAGCGACTGCCACACTTGATGGCTATCTTACTACAGCAGATTGGAATATGTTTAACAGTAAACAATCAGCCGGATCTTTTCTTACTACTTACAACGAAACTGATCCAAACTTTAATATCTCCCAAGCAAAAAATATCACAGCTAGCCATATTGCAATTCTCGGCAATACTAGCAATGCAAACTCTGGAGATAATGCCGTTAACACGCTTTACGAGGGACTCGCAGGAAGCAAACAAGATATTCTTACTAATCCAATCATAGGCACTGGTACAATCAATCATCTTTCTAAATTCACCACAACTGGGACGTTGGGAAATTCTTTGGTGTTTGATAATGGGACTTATGTAGGGATTGGTACAACAAATCCGTATTTCAAATTAAGCGTTAGTCAAACAGATGCGTTGCCCGGTGTTGTATTTAATGGAACAACGAAAGCTATTCGCTTTGGTTGGGACGCAACAACATCCTTTATCCAAGGTGTTGACAATACTGGAGTTGGCTCTCATCAACCTTTATTGATTACAGGTAGCGTCCTTTCTCTTGGTGTAGCTGGTTCAGAAAGAATGAGAGTTGATGCTACTGGTAATATTGGGATTGGTACAACTAGTCCTTTAGTAAAATTGCAAATTGGCAATGGAACAATTTCAACTTCCACATATATTAGCTCTGGCTCTGGTAACTATGATGGGACATTGCGTTTTCTTCCTGCAAATTCAACCGCTTGGGGAATGAGCATGACTTATAATGATTCATCCCCACTTGGTTTAAATTTCTTAAGACACTCAAATAGTTCTGCTGGAGTCAGTGCTATGTTTATTGAAAGAGATACTGGCAAAATAGGAATTGGCAATCTAGCCCCGAGGACAACTCTTGAAGTCAACAATAATAGTCTCGCTTATAACATTGAGCAATTTAGAATAGGTTGCAGTGACGGAACAAAATATCTTTCAATGGCAACTAATAATATTCAATATGTCGCTGGCAATAGCACTAGCTCTTTTCTTTCCATTGGAACAAATGTTGGGGCTAGCCCGACTGGAGATGGTGGAGCAGTTAAAATTTTTACTGGTTCTAATGTATTAAATACAATTTTTGATAGAAATGGTAATGTCGGCATCGGGACGACAGTACCCACCCAAAAACTAACCGTCGCCGGCAACATCAATGTCGTGGGTGGATCTTTCATTGACGACGGCACCACCCTCAATGTCCCAGACTATGTTTTTGAAACAGGCTATATACTTCGAACAATTCCCGAACTCGAAAACTATCTAGTACAAAATATGCATCTCCCTGGAGTATCATCAAGAGATCAAATCAAAAAAAATGGAATGAACTACGGATCAATGATTATGTCACTACTAGAAAAAACAGAAGAAAACACCCTCTACACCATTGAGAATTATAAAAATATTCAAGAAAATAAAACTCAAATTACAAGCATCACAAATAATCAAAATAAAATCGTCGAACAACTAACCGGACAACTAGCTGATCAAAGTTTATCAGTTGATAGTAAATTACAACTAATCGGATCAAGTCTCGATGAATTAACCATAAATCAAATAAAAAAAATTAAAGAGCAAATACTCGAAAATAAGGCTAATATTAGCTCAGTATCAGCAGATCTTAAAATACTTCAAGATCAATATGTCATAATTCAAGATCAATATTCCACACTCTCAGAAATTCTTTTAGTGGCCGATGGCGTATATGATTTCAAGCAAGGAATCTTGAAAGCGACAGGAATTAGTGCTAATGCAATTACGGCAGGAGCATTTAGTGTGAAGGCGATTGAGGATGCTTCGACAATCGGAACATCTATTATTTGTCAGTCAGCAATGGCTATTCATGATGGATCTTGCGAGGCAACAACGGAGGAAGCGAATGGCACAAGCGTAATTATAAAAACTACAGCCGTCACAGCTAATTCTAGAATATTTATTACACCAAAAGTTATCACGACGCAACCTCTTTCTGTAACTCATATTGAAATAGGACAGAGTTTTACAGTGGAAGTTAAAAATCCAGTAGCCGAAAATATTAATTTTGACTGGTTTATTGTTGAAGAAAAATAAAAACTTGCATTAAAAAATATATATGCTAAAATAAATATAGGAATATTTTTTTGAAAATAAAAAAAACAAATGGAACAACAAATTAAAAATAAAATACCCAATATTGTAGTTAAGGATGTTAATGTAATATACAATCAAGGCAAGTCAAATGAGATGCGAGCACTAGAAGAAGTTGACTTGGAAATATTTCCACAAGAGTATGTGATTATCTTTGGTCCATCTGGTTGTGGAAAATCAACTTTGCTATATGCTATCGCTGGTTTGCAAAAACCAACTAGCGGAGTGGTTATGATTGACAATGAGGATATTAGTGCTTACAAAAAAAAGCAAATGGCCTTATTTCATCGAAGAAAAATGGGCATGGTTTTTCAAGCTTTTTATTTAATCGGTTCGCTTAGTATCTTGGATAATGTTTGTTTGCCAAAAACTTTTGATGGAGTTGATTTACAGGAAAGAAAAGCTGTGGCGTTAGAACTTTTAGAGCGTTTCAATATTTCTAATCAATCAGATAAATTTCCTTCTGAACTTTCTGGTGGACAAAAACAGAGAGTTTCTATTGCTAGGGCGTTAGTAAATAATCCAGATATAATTTTGGCTGATGAGCCGGTGGGAAATCTTGATTCAAAATCATCTCATATCGTGATGTCAATTCTGAAAGATTTAAATGAAATTGATAAAAAAACTGTTATTCTCGTAACGCATGATCCAGCCCATTTGGAATTTGGGGATAAAATTGTGCATATGCGTGATGGCAAGATAACGAAAATTGAGATTGTTAAGAAAAAACAAACAACAGCCGAAAGCTTTGTTTTCAAAGACGGAAAAGTGCGAGGAGATTTAATTCGAGAGGAACATATTCCACTCAATCTTCGACATTTAATGCGTTCTTTTCAGGGTCTTACCGCAAATCAGATTAGTAATTTGCTTGTGCCTTTTAAGGCACAGCAACTTTTTTCGCATTTATTTTTTTCTATGACCAATGAGCAAGTCGAAAGGGCAGTAAAAAAAGTGGAAGATTTTCTATATTCAAAAAATGATTTCAAAGATTTTTATAGTGAATTGGATTTGCCATTGGAAAAAGGTGGTGCTGGTTGGGACAAGCGAACTGCGGAGCGATTTGCTTTGGAAGTTAAACAAACAATCGAACAAGCAGGAAAAATAGATTTTACAGAAAAAATTAAAACAGCACAAGAATTAGCTGAGTATCTCAATCTTAAATTAAAATTAAATATAGATAGGCCTAAGAAAAATTTATTAGCAGGTGTTATTGTGGATAGGCTGGAAAATACTATTGGCAAGGATGAATTTGAAAAATTAATGGATATTTCTGAAAAAAATAAGGGGCTTGGTTTTGACAAAAGAATGGCATCTAGGATTGCCAGGGAAATAGAGTTACTTTTGCTTTTGCGTTATTCTGACTAATAATTTATCAAATAAGCAATGAATATTTTTGATTTAATAAAATTATCTACTAGGATGTTTAAAGCCAGAACAACCAGAACGGTTTTGACTATCTTGGGCATGGGAGTGGGAATCGGGGCTATTATGTTTCTCGTTGGATTGGGTTATGGAATTCAAAAAACATTACTAGAAACAATTACAACAGCTGATTCGTTATTGACGCTAGATGTTTATCCTGGTGAAAACAGCAAAGCAGTCAGTCTTGCCGATGTTGATAATATTAAACAATCGAGTGGTGTTGAAATGATTAGTCCGGTTTTTGAAACAATGGGGCAGATGAAATACAACGAATTAGTTTCCGATTCAAAAATATTGGCAGTCGATACGGATTTTATAAAATTAGAAGGAATTAAAATAGTGGAAGGCTATGATATAAATAATAACGAACTAAATGGTGTGGTTATTTCGAATTCTCTAGCTAAGGTTTTTGAAAAGGAGCCACGAGAAATGCTGGGGAGTGAGATTTTGATATATTTGCAAGATGAAAATGAAAAGGTAGTGGATAAAAATGGAATGAAATTTAAAATTATTGGATTTACGGAAAAGAAAGATATTTTAGTGTATATAAATTCCGCAGTTCTAAGCAAAGATGTTTCAATTAATGATTATAGCCGGTTAAAAGTTAAATGCAATTCTAGTACAATCTTGCCAACCATCCGAGAGGAGATAACCAAAAAAGGTTTTATCGTTTCTGCTCTAACAGATTTAATTCGACAAGTAGATCAAGCTTTTAGTGTGATTAGAATAATTCTTGGATTCTTTGGTGCTATCGCATTGATGGTGAGTGCAATTGGAATGTTCAACACAATGACCGTGGCACTTTTGGAGCGAACGGAAGAAATTGGAATTATGAAATCAATTGGTGCATCTAACTATGATATTTTATGGATGTTTGTTTTTGAATCAACGATCATGGGTTTTCTTGGTGGTGTGTCGGGAATTCTTATGGGTTTTATTGGAGGACAAGGGTTTAATTTTATAGTTAATTTTCTGGCACAGAGATTTGGCGGAGCAGCAACATCATTATTGTATTTTCCGACATGGTTCTCCTTTTTTATTCTAGCTGTGGCAACACTGGTGGGCTTTTTTACTGGTGTTATTCCAGCCAGAAAAGCGAGTGCGACTGATCCGCTGGAAGCATTGCGATATAAATAATATATTTTAAAATATGCTTAAATTAAATAAAAAAAAATTATTACTCATGACAACGCTTATTTTTTTAGCAATCATTTTTGGAGCAAAAAAATTTAATGATTACGCACAGAAGAATAAGGCAATAGCAGCTATTTCTCCCGCAGAGTTTGATAGTGTGAAAGTGCTTGGACAAGAAAGTGTGATTGTAGAAACGAATGCAAAAAAAGAAAGAGCCTTTGCTAGCAGTGAGAGTTTCAATACACTACAGATGACTGCCAGTGGAGGAGGAATTAGTGCTCCGAAAGAAGAGGTGGTGGATTTTGAAGATGGTGGTCTCCTAGAAGTGAGTGACATTAAAAGTGAATTGTATACTATAAAAGATGGAGATAGGAGTGAGGTGAAAGCAATCATCAGTTGTCAAACAAATAGAAAAACTACCTTGGAAATAGAATATTTTAAGAGTGGTGAAAAAATTACTCGAATGATGCAGGATGTTTTTCCTAGCTCAAATCATATTACTATTCTCTCATCACTTGATACGGATTCCGTGTATCGCTATTCTGTGAGTGCTTTAGATTCCAAGGGCAATATAGCCAATTCAGATCAGTTTGTATTTTATACTGGAGCCCCAAGTGTTTCACTTATGGATACATTAAGCAATGCCACTCAAAAAGTTTTTGGTTGGGCAATGAAATAAAAGGTGATAAATTCTTGTAACTAAATAAGGAAGATTATATTATAGACAAAAAAAGTTTTTTGTCGTGTATTTTTGTGTCTCTATTGTACCAAACTCGCACCTATTTCCAAAACAAAGTGAGGTAATGAC
>JBAXKA010000041.1:0-9017 GCA_037137555.1 Candidatus Moraniibacteriota bacterium | reverse complement strand
GGTTATAGATGATATGCCCATAAAATCATATTCCATCAGCTACCGCATAAAAAATAATTTTGAGATTGCCAAAATTGTGAAGCCAGTCAATTATGAAAAACATTTAAACAAAAGAGCGCTAATAAAATTTGAATAAATAATAAATATTAAATATTAAAATATGCTAAAAAAAATTCTAGTAACTGGTGGTGCGGGATTTATTGGTTCGCATCTTTGCCGAAAACTTTTGGCAGATGGGCATGAAGTTTTATGTGTGGATAATCTTTTTACAGGCAATAAAAATAATATTCTGGATCTCTTGGAAAACAAAAAATTTGAATTTATCCGACACGATGTCACTTTTCCACTTTATGTTGAAGTCGATCAGATCTATAATCTAGCTTGTCCGGCTTCGCCAATTCATTATCAATTCGATCCAGTGCAAACAACAAAAACTTCTGTGCATGGTGCTATTAATATGTTGGGACTTGCCAAAAGAACTAAGGCGCGTATTTTGCAAGCTTCTACCTCAGAAGTTTATGGCGATCCGGAAGTACATCCACAAGTGGAAAGTTATTGGGGGCGAGTTAATCCAATTGGCATTCGTTCTTGTTATGATGAAGGCAAGCGCTGTGCCGAAACTTTATTTTTTGATTATTATAGACAACATAATTTGGCAATTCGTGTGATTCGTATTTTCAATACTTATGGACCAAATATGCATCCCCATGATGGGCGAGTCGTTTCTAATTTTATTGTGCAAGCACTACAAAATCAAGATATTACAATTTATGGCGATGGTTCGCAAACTCGCAGTTTTCAATATGTCGATGATTTAATTTCTGGCATGATTAAAATGATGAATAATGAAAATGGTTTTGTTGGTCCAGTTAATATTGGCAATCCAATTGAATTTACGATCAAGGAATTAGCAGAAAAAGTAATTGCGATGATTCCGGAAAGTTCCAGCAAAATTATTTTCAAAGATTTGCCCCAAGATGATCCTAAACAAAGAAAGCCAGATATTTCATTGGCCAAAAAAGAGCTAGATTGGGAACCAACAATTCAATTGGAAGCTGGTTTGAAAAAAACGATTGAATATTTTCGTGGTATAACTTTATGAAAAAAAAAATTCTAATTACTGGCGGTGCGGGATATATCGGTAGTCATGCAGTCAAACTTTTTTTGGAAAAAGGCTATGAGGTCGTGGTCTTTGATAATTTGTCTCGTGGATTTCGCGAGCCAATAGATATTCTCAAGAAAATAGGCAAGCTGAACTTTATCAAAGGTGATTTGCGAAATAAGGCAGATATTGAAAAAGTTTTTCGCATGCATAAAATTGACTGTGTTTTGCATTTTGCGGCACTTTGTCTTGTGAATGAATCGATGGAAAATCCCGGATTATATTTCGAGAATAATGTTTGTGGTAGCTTAAATCTTCTTGAGGCGATGAAAAAATTTAAAGTCGGAAAAATTATTTTTTCCTCAACCTGTGCTACTTACGGAGAAACAAAATATCTACCAGTTGACGAAAAGCATCCGCAAGATCCGGTTAATCCTTATGGAGAATCAAAACTGCTAGTAGAAAAAATGCTTCCTTGGTATGAAGTGTTTGGAATGAAATATATAATCTTGCGTTATTTTAATATTTGTGGAGCAGATAACGCGGGAATGATTGGTGATAGCAAAAAACCCTCGCAACTTTTAATGCAAAATGCTGTGCGTGGTGCAATGGGAATTGAACCGTTTGCTTTTACTTGTGCCAAAGTTGAAACACCAGACGGAACACCAATTCGTGATTATATTGATGTGGAAGATTTAGTCGAAGCGCATTTTGCTGCGTATGAATTTTTGAATAAAAATAAAAAAAGTGAAATATTCAATTTAGGAAATGGCAAGGGTTATTCAGTTAAAGAAATTGTTAATGAGGTGGAGAAAAATTTTAATATAAAGTTAAAAAAGAAAAAAGCATTAACACGAAAAGGCGAATATGCGAAAATTTTTGCTAATCCTGAAAAAGCACAAAAAATGCTCAAGTGGAAACCTAAAAAAAATATTTCTGAGAGCGTGGAAAGTTTGAAAAAATGGTATACTGGCCATCCTAATGGATACAAAAATGACTAACCAAATAAAATACAGTTTTATAATTCCAGTCAAAGAAGTTAATGATTATATTCGAGAATCAGTCCCGAAAATTTTGGAAATTGCCAGAGCCGATTATGAAATTATTATTTATCCCGATCATGGTTTTGAGACAACTGAAATTTGGCCAAAAACAAAACAGATTGCCAGTGGTCGTGGTCCAGCGGTCAAAAGAAATTTGGCTGTCAGAGATGCTCTTGGTGAGTTTTTAATTTTTATTGATGATGATGCTTATCCGCGAAAAGATATCTTAGATATTTTAGATATCGATTTCTCTGATAAAAGCATTGCGGCTGTCGGTGGTCCAGCCATCACACCAGGATCGGATAGCTTTTTGCAAAAAGTTTCCGGCGCCGTTTTCCTTAGTCATTTTTCAGGTGGTTTTCCCGAACGCTATGTGCCTGTAGGGGGAAAACATTTAGTGACAGATTGGCCAACGGTCAATTTAACGGTGCGAAAAAGTGCCTTTCTTGAGGCTGGCGGATTTGATTGTAATTTTTGGCCAGGAGAAGACACGAAATTTTGTCTAGATATAATTGATAAACTGAAAGAAAATAATAAAATTCTCTACGATCCCAGTGTGATTGTTTGGCATCATAGACGGGAAGGACTTTTGCGACACTTGAAACAAGTAGGAGGCTATGGTATTCATCGAGGATTTTTTGCTAAAAAATATCCCAAAACTTCTTTCAAGCTTCGTTATTTTATTCCCAGTTTTTTCTTACTATTTGTTTTTGGCGGATTAAGCTTGAGTTTGATTTCTGTAAATTTTAAAATATTATACATGTTAGGCTGGATTATTTATGCTATTGCAATGCTTGTTGTTCTTTTTGATATTACACGGCGTCAAAAAAATCTGCCAGTGGCATTGTATGCCTTAGTATATGTTTTTTTGACGCATCTCGTATATGGCGCCAGATTTTTGCAAGGCTTTTTATTTACAAAAAATTTAAAAAGCAAGTTGCGATAAAAAAAGGAAGAGGGAAAAGGAAAAGGGAAATGGGAAATAGTTATTTTTTCAAAAAAACCAAGACTCATGCTAACACTATTAGGTTTCCCCGTGCTATACTTTAAATATAAATATAAATATAAATATAATAGAATTTATGTTTTTCAAAAAACAAAAAATTAAATCAAACATCCAATTATTATTTCAGCACAGGAAACCTATTCTGTTAGGCTTATTTTTAATTTTTACTATTGTTCCCATTGGCTATTATTTCAAAACTAAAAATAATCAAGAACAACCATTAAATTTCAACATCTCCCGCGCTTATTTCAGTGATTATGAATATCAAAACAAAAATCAAGATTTCCAAATTTCATTTCTTGATAAAAAAGATCTCTCAAAGCCGTGGGTGAATTTTGCGGTGGGAAAAGAGAATGTGGGAATGGCGTTGGAACTGGATAATTTGAATAATAATGTAGAGACGCGATTCATCGCGTCTAAAATGACGGATGCGACAAAAAATCAAGACGCAAAAAAACAAGACGCGATGAATCGCGTCTCTACGGCAAGCACGAACAACAAAAATCAATTAACCATCCCTAATATTTTGCCTGACACCGATCTGACCTATCAAATTATTGACAACGGTCTTAAAGAAGATATTGTCCTTAAAAACAAAGACGCGTTGGGAACTGACAGAAAACCGCAATATCAATTCACCCTAAAAAGTGATAATGTCGAACCAATTGAAATTGCCAAAGGCATCTATTCTCCCGCTTTCCAAAACAAAACAACAAAAGAATATGCTTTTCATTTTTTGCGACCGGTGATGATTGATGCGAATGGAGCAGAATCAGATGAGATTTTGATGCAAATCAAGGGGGACGGTAGAGACGAGGCACTGCCTCGTCTAGAATCAACCAACACCCAAGACGAGGCAAAAATGGGTAACCAAGACGAGGCACTGCCTCGTCTCTACAGCGATGGAGGCGAAGTAAAATACACAATCATCCTCAAACCTTCTCCGGAATGGCTCAATAGCAAAGACCGAAAATTCCCCATTAGAATTGACCCATCACTTGTCCACGACGAATCATCTGAATTTGCCGGCACCAAAAACAGAATTGAAGATATTGGTTCAGGGGCAACTCCCAAATTACAAATTCAAAATTCAATTGGCGGAAATGATCAATACACAAAATTATTATTACACGCTGATGGTGCCAATGACTCTACTTCTTTCACTGATTCTTCCATGAGCTATGCAAACAGAAAAACAGTCACTAGATATGGCGATGCTAAAATTTCCACTGCTCAATCAGAGTTCGGAGGAAGCTCAGCTTACTTTGATGGGACGGGGGATTATCTTTCAGTTCCCGACAGTGATGATTGGAATTTTGGGAGTGGGGATTTTACTATTGATTTTTGGGCAAAGCCCAATGTGTATCATCTCAATGATGGTATTGCAAATAATTTTGTGTATGAACAGGGGACGAGTAATGCTGATCAATTCGCAATTTTGTTTTCTAACGGAAAATTTCGCGTAAGCGGATATTCAGGGAGCTCTTATTGTGAAGTGCTTGGTTCATCAGATGTTTTAAGTGGAGGAATATGGAAACATTATGCAGTAGTAAAAACGGGAGGTATGGCATATTTGTATGTGAATGGTGTTTTTGATACATCGGGTGTTTGTGGTATAGTCCCAAATTTTGTCACCAGTGCCTATGTTAGTACTCGGTGGAATCAATATGCTGAAAATCATTGGAACGGCTACATCGACGAACTCCGTATTTCCAAAGGCATCGCCCGTTGGACATCAAATTTCACCCCACCCACCCGTGCCTATGATTTTAAAAAAGATTATGCCATCTATGATTCGCCAGTGGTTGACGCCGGGCAAACGGCGCAATGGAATACTATTTCTTGGACAGAAAATGGCGTGGCGACGGGAGACGGCGAAACGCCATACGATTCGACCAACTTGGTGGCGGGGTGGAACTTCAACGAAACTTCCGGCACCTCAGCTGTTTCCGGTGGAACATGCGGAACTAGTTGCAATGGCACACTGACTAATTTTGCTTCCACTGCTTCGCAAGATCAAGCGGCGGGCACTGGTTGGACAGCGAACAACAGAAGATGGGGAGCGGGGGCGCTTAGTTTTGATGGGAGTAATGATTATGTGAGTGTGGCGGATAGTGATAATTGGGATTTTGGTACGGGAGATTTTGCTATTGAATTTTGGCTTAAAACTAATCAAGGCGGAGAATATCCGACTTTATTTTCTCGTACTAATGATGAATGGGGAGTGTTTTTAAGAAGTGGGAATATTCACTTTTATACTCCTACTAAAGGCAACGTTGCTTTTAGTAGTGGGATTGTGAATGATGAAAGTTGGCATTACGTTGTAATTACGCGTTCTGGAACTACTTTAACTATGTATATTGATGGAATTTTAGATTATTTAAATGCTACTTGGAGTGATGATATTAGTAGTGTTGCTGGATTAAATTTTGGTTATGAAGGGCTTAATACTAAATTTGTTGGTTCTCTTGACGAAGTTCGTATCTATAAAGGCCGCGCTCTCTCCACAAACGAAATCCTCTCCAACTACAACGCCGGCAACATTGAACTCCAAACTCGCTCAGGAGCAACAACTAATCCTAATGACGGAACATGGGAAGATTGGAAGCCGAGTAGCACTGGGACAGAAACAGCGGTGGATGCAATGGATTCAAATAATACTTCCGGCGACGCCTACACAAAACTACTCCTCCACGGTGAAGGTAATAACAACGCCACTGGTTTTCGCGATGACAGTCTCTTTCGCAAAACTGTGGCAGCCAACGGCGACGCTAAAATTTCCACCACGCAATCCAAGCTGGGAAGTAGTTCGATGTATTTTGATGGGACGGGGGATTATTTGACAGTGCCGAGTAGCGGCGACTTTGATTTTAGTACAAACGACTTTTCGATTGATATGTGGGTTTATTCGACAAACTTTAATGAGAGTAAGGCAATTTTGACTAAATCAACTGCAAATACATCTGGTTGGGTTTTGTTTCATGTTGAAAAAAAATTGAGATTTTTAGCCGGAAATGGTTCAAATTGGGGAACTTATGTTGATAGCGCAAATACGCTAACTGATAATGCGTGGAATCATATTGGCGTAGCTCAAATATCAGGAGTAATTTATTATTATATTAATGGTGTTCAATCGGGTAATTATGTCCCAACTTATCCTTTTAATGGAAATGCAACAACTTTAAATATTGGCAATTGGCAGTTTGGGGGTTTTAATTTTCCTGGCTACATAGACGAACTCCGCATCTCAAAAGGCATCGCCCGCTGGACATCAAATTTCACTCCACCCACCGCGCCGTATGACAACCCCAACCAACTCACCACTTCCAATTCAACATCAATCAAAACAGAAGGCACGAGTTCTATGAAAGTGGAACAAGGTAAAAGTCAATGTGATGGAAACACGGTCGCCCTTTGGCATCTGGATGAAACCGGTGGAACTGGGGCATATCTCAAAGATTCTTGCGGAACAAATAATGGCACACCAACTGGGACGAGCGTGGTGGATGGGATAAATAATAAGGCGAGGAGTTTTAATGGGAGTAGTGATTATGTGACGGTGCCAGATTCTGATAATTTTAATTTTGGCACAGGAGATTTCTCGATTGATTTTTGGTTTAATCCGACCGTAGATACTGGAATGATGGATATAATAAATATGGCCGCGGCCTCTTCTTATTCTCCGTTTAGAATACTTAGAAATACTACTACAGGATATCTTTCATGGTATTGTGCTAATACCACTCCAACATGGGGAGCATATCAGGATTCTACTTTGGTCGCACCTCTGAATCAATGGACTCATATCGCGCTAGTTAGATCGTCTGGTATTGTAATATTGTATGCTAATGGAGTAGGTGCTACGCCTACATCAGCTAATTTTGCGTTGTATCATCCAAGCACCGATTTATATATTGGCAAGCTAGGTTTATATGTTACGCCATTTTATGTTAAAGGCTACCTCGACGAACTCCGCATCTCAAAAGGTGTCGCCCGCACCTCCGATGAAATCGCTGAAGCCTATCGCCTGGGACGTGACCAGAGAATTTCTCGCACATTTTCCAAAACGGATTTTTCCGCCAAATCAAAATTGCCTTTCTATGTCGCGGCGGACCGCCGAGGCACCTATCTGGATGCGACGATTGGCGAATCGGCTTTTGCGAATTATGAACCGGATGCCAACACGGTTGGACTGTGGCATTTGGACGAACAATCCAGCAGTGGGGCATATCTCAAGGACAGTTCCGATTATGGCAATAATGGAACGCCGACTGGCACGACTTTCATTGAAGGGAAAGTGGGGAAAGGGAGGAGTTTTAATAATACAAATCATAATGAGGGAAATATTGTGACCATTCCTAATAACAATTCTTTAGTTATTGGGACTTCAGATTTTACTATGAGCATGTGGACAAAATGGAACGGAGATAATGGCGTTTGTACGGGTGGTTCAGGATGTGGCATTATAAATAAATATGCTGCGACTGGATCGTGGATATGGACGACTGGTCAGCCAGGACTTACTAATAATAATCACATTGTGTTTAGAGGATGGGAGGGAACAAATAATCCTGTGGTATATTTAGATAGGAATTTCAATGATGGCTTGTGGCACTATTTTACGGTAACCAGAGTTGGTGCGGTTATGAATTTATATGTAGATGGAGTGTTCGCTAATACCCAGAATCGAGGGAGTGTATATAATTTCAATGGCACTGCTGATATTCAAATTGGAAGATATTATGTTGGCTATACTTCTGCTGATTTCAACGGCCAAATCGACGAAGTCCGCATAGACAAAATTGCACGCACTGCAGAAGAAATCCGCCAAGCCTACGAAGTAGGCAAACGCACCCATCAAATCACCATCGATTTCTCCGCCTCTCTTGATGCGGGAAACTTAATCACCAACTCATCTGATCTATCTTTCATAGTCAACTCCCAAACCTACGGCGCACCCAACAAAGGCGACAACCTCTATGCTGGAGATAAGGTGATTGTCAAAGAAAACTACGACGGCACAGAATATCTCGCTCAAGGCACAGTCACTAATGTCGACCAATCCACTGGAGCAGTAACAGTCTCCAGCTGGGACGCCAACTCAACATTTCCAACTAGTGGATTCACCCAAAACGCCATTGCCTTCAAATGGCAAAAAGAATATTGGGACTTGACCGGAATGCTTGCGACAGATAAAGACGCGATAAATCGCGTCTCTACAAGAATAACTGACGGAACCGAAGGACGCACAATTTATCTCGATGATTTCAAATCCAGCAGTAACTATTTAACCAATCCCGCTACAACGAACAACATCACCAGTGCTAATAACAGATATTTCCAATATCGTGCCGTTACTTCCACCACTGACTATATGTTCACACCCTATCTCTCTCAAGTCGCACTTGCCTATACCAGCATGCCGTTTATCACAACTCAAACACCCTCAGCAATAACAAAAACCACTGCTAGTGCCAATGGAAATATCACCGACACAGGAGGCGCTGGATTAACTGTTTCTCGTCGCGGTTTTGAATATGGCCTCACGCAAACAAACACTTGGGAAGTTCATGAAGATGGTATTTTTTCTACTGGAAGTTATACACTTCCAATCACTACTGGACTTGTCCATAACACTAACTATTTCATTCGCGCTTATGCCATAAATTCTTTCGGAACTAGTTATGGTAGCTGGGTAGAATTTAATACTAATATGGATGTGTCGCCAGTTGAACTGAAAAAGAATGTTGAGTTAAGGAGGAATATTGAGTTGAAGTAGAGCTAACAGCTTGGTTGAGGGGATGCGTTTATAGTATAATCTAATCATCATATGAGCTTGAAGCTGTCTTTTTCATAAAAAGCCCTA
>JBAXKA010000040.1:0-9040 GCA_037137555.1 Candidatus Moraniibacteriota bacterium | reverse complement strand
CCCAACTCCACAAAATTCAAGATCTTGCCAACGAGATAATCCGGATTGTGAAAAATCAACTTGTAATAATGTTTATTGTTTTGATGGGTGCGAAAGGGTGAAAGGGACGAGGGTTTGTGATGGGAAGTAGTAGTATTAAATAAAAAAAATGGCGTTACTCAAAATTATACTTAATTTTTTCTCACATGCCTTTGCTATCGCTGGCTTTATTTTGATCACTGGTTTTTTTGCAATTCGATTTGGATTGACAAATGTCTCGGGAGAAGTGGATAGTAAAAATACTAATTTCTCAACTAATGCGAAAAAAATAGAGGGGGCAGAAAATTTAACAATCGCATCTTTTACGGAAGAAGATTTGACCTTGACTAATCTGGAGAAAGAAATTGAGCGATTGCAGAAGATAAAAGCTCTTAGGGCAAATAATTATTGTAAAATTCAAGCAGTGGGGGAGTATTTTCCAGTTAATTCTAAAAATATAATTGAAATAGCTCAAGATTCAAAATCCGATCAACTTGTTTCAAAAACACTAACGGCCTTGGAATTAAGTGTGGATGAAAGTAGTCCATTAAAAAATCAGTTTGCTAATTGTGCTAATAATAATAGTTTGGTTTTGGGTATGGATTTCCCTGGACTAGAAAAAAAATTTAATACTGCAGAAAGTAATAACGCGTTTTATTGGGCTAATACACCAGAGTGGAAAGCAATTAGCGATGCTACAATCAAAGACAAATCTGTTGTTGATCAAATCAGTCAAATCACAGGAGTGGCATCACGATTAATTATTTCCAGTATGATTGTCGAGCAACTAAGATTGTTTAATTCAGAAAGAGAAGTTTTTAAGAAATTTTTTGAACCCTTAAAAATTCTTTGCAGTGCTAATAAAATTTCCTTGGGTGTGATGGGTATAAAAGAGCAAACGGCAATCATGATAGAAAATAACCTCAAAGATCCGAATTCTGAGTATTATCTAGGAAAAGATTTTGAAAATATATTAGATTTTAAAACGGACAATATTAGTCAAGAACGCTATGATCGACTATCTTCCGAGAAGGAGCATTATTATTCATATCTCTATGGAGCATTGTATCTTAAACAAATAATGCAACAATGGAAAAATGCTGGGTATGATATTAAATATCGACCGGAAATTGTGGGGACGCTTTTTAATGTGGGATTTCCTCAATCAAAACCAAATGCGGATCCGAAAGTGGGAGGATCGCACATTAAGGTGGGAGAAAAAGAGTATAGTTTCGGTTCGCTAGCTTATGAGTTTTATTATTCCGGAGAAATTATAAAAGAATTTCCCTACGCAACAAATTAATTTATGGAAAAATACGATGTCATTATTGTTGGGGCGGGACCAGCTGGGAGCACTGCGGCTTATTATATTTCCGGGCTTAAGGTTTTATTGATTGATAAGTTCGATTTTCCTCGGCACAAAGCTTGTGGTGGTGGACTTATGAGCAGTCGTGATTGGCATTTGGAATTGGAAAATTATGCTAAAATCAAAAATAAATTAACCGCTTATTCTTGTGAAGCCATTAAGATTTATTGGAACTGTGAATATATTGCTAATCGTCATTTTAAGCATCTTTTTGATCAAGTAGATCGTTATGAATTTGATGACTTGCTTTTGAAAGAAGCGCTTAAAAAAAACAATGTTACTTTTTTGAAATTTGATTTACAGGAAATTAAAAAAACTATTTTTGAAGGAAAAAACGGTTATGTTATTTCTGATGGTCAACGAAATATTTTTGCCACTCAATTGATTGGAGCAGATGGTGTGCATAGTAAAGTTTCAAAATTTCTAGGCAATCGTCCACCCAAAAGACACCAAATTGGTTATTGTTTGGAGTGTGATATTGTTTGTGAGAAAAAAGATCTTAATGTGCATGTTGTGGCTGGATATTTGCGTGAAATTGGTTATGGTTGGATTTTTCCCACGGCAACTGGCTATCAGGTTGGTATTGGCATTGTGCGAAAACCAAAAAAAGAATTGCAATATTATTTAAAGGCTTTTATGGATTGGACAATCAAGCAAAATATTTTGCCAAAACAACACGAAATTAAAAAAACTTTTGGCGGAGCGTTGCCCTTGAAAGTTGTTAAGACATATTGCACGGATAGTATTTTGTTATGTGGTGATGCTATGGGGCTGGTGAAAATTCTCACAGGTGAAGGGATTTATTATGCGATGATGAGTGGAAAAAATGCCGGACTCGCACTTTCACATAATCAAAGAAATCTTAAAAAAACTTATAAACAAAAAATGCGTCCGCTGATTCGGGATACTTTTATTACGCCATATATTCCACCAAAGATTTTTACACTTACTTTTTGGTCCGTCTTTTTTCGCATTGCCAAGATTTTTGATCGCCTAATTTTTCTGCGTTGGTTGAATATTTTTATTGATTTTTTTATGCGTATGGCGATGCACAGAAAAAAATTTCAAGGTCGTAGTTACTATATTGATGAAAAAATAAAAATCGAAAAATATTAAAGTTTTTTTATTTTTTAATTAGCATTTTCTTGTTTATAAACTCGCACAAAATTTCCCGGGCGGTTATCAATATTTAATTCCCAAAGCGGTGGTTTTTTCATGACAGCAATGAATTGACCAATATAATTCCAACGCACTTGACCACGCCTAGTTAGCACAAAATAAACATCATCGCGTTTTTGATTAAGCACATCAACTACTTTTTCTTTGTTATCGTTACTAATATCCACGCATTGACCAGTAATAAATGGACAAATTCCCGGATAATCAGCAATGACAATAATTTCTTTTCCGCCAGCGAGAGCGGTGATTGCTTGCCCTGCTTCGTAACCGCCATAGCCCCAAGCACCGGTGATTAAATTATGTCTAGGCAAGAAAATATTAGCATAATTAAAATAAAACGGTTGCACGGACCACAAGCTAATAATGCTGCTGAGAAGGATTATTAAAGAAAAAATAATTTTATTTATTTTCAAAAATATTTTATATTGCAAAAATTCCCAAATACCCAATACGGCCATAAAAATAACTAATGGTTGCAAAATTATTCCATAACGAATATTAACAAGTAAATTTTGCATTGTTACAGCTAGCCAATAAATAAGTATAAAAGCGGAAAGCATGAATACCAAAAAATCATGCTTAGTTTTTTGAAAAATAACTTTTAGCCAAATAAAAAATAGTCCGAAAAGCACAAGGGGAGTGAGTGAAAAAACCAGCGGTCGTGATTGCAGAATTAGTTTTTTCCAAAAAGCTAAACTAATAAAAAAATCACTTTGACGCGAATCAAAAGGCACTGCTTCGAGATTGAAAAAATTAATTCCCGTCGCCCAGCTAACAAAGGCGAAAAGAGAAACTCCTGAAACAATAACAATAATACTTTTGAAAATTATTCGCTTAAAGTGATTGAGATATTTCAGGCAAAATAAAGTTATGCGACTTTTCCAAAAATATCCGTCCAAGATAATTGCAATATTAAAACAAATCATTCCCCAAAAGAGAAATCCTGTGTGGCTGAAATTAATGATGTCCTTAAAAAGATATTTACTTTTTACAAAAACAGCTGGCATCAAAAGAGCAAATACAAAAAAACCACCAAAAATAATTGCCAGATAAGCCGTGGCTATTTTTTGGATTTTTTTTGAAAATTCTGATTTTTCTTCTTCGTTAAATTTATAATAATATAAAATATAAGCGATAAAAATAAAAAATAAAAAATAAACCAAAATAAGTGCAATATATTTCGTAGCCAAAGCTAAGCCGAGAAAAAGTGTTGTTAGCGCCAGCACTTTTTTTGAAGCATTTTTAATAAATAATAAAAAAGAAAGGATAGTCGCAGAGCAAAAAAGCCAAGACAATGAATCAGGATTAACGATTTGCGAAACGCCCAAAAGAATCGGCGAAAGCAAAATGAGTGTTGCCGACCAAAGACCAATCCAAACATTTTCGGTTAACTTTTTTATAACCCAAAAGAAAAAAAGTGAAAAAAGCCCGTTGAAAATTAAAAGTGGAAAGCGATAATAAAAATTGATTCGTTGAAACTCTAAATTATCATAGCTAGTGAAAACTTCTCCTCGCTCGTTAATTTGCGCGCTATGATTTTTATCAAAAAGCAAACCGATTCCGGAAACATAAGCTAAGGTTATGCCGGGTTTGTCATTGATGCGTGTTTTTTTCCAATCTCCTTTTCCTAACGCATTCCAATATTGCGAAATACGATCCTGATCAATCCAATAATGTTCGTCCGCCGTATCAAATTTTGTCAGATGATAGAGGCCAAAAGAAAAATAACAAGTTAGAGCTAAAATAAAAATCAATCCAGCCATGCTTGACTTGAACTTATTTATTTTTTTCCAGTGCAGACTTAAAAATCTTAACATAATTTTTTGCTCGATTATTTATGCTTATTTCCCAAACAGGGGTGCTAGCAAATAAAAATTTAGTGTTGATATTTTTCCACATATCGCGATACATAATCGTTCCGCGACGAGTTTTAATAAAATAATCTGGAATTGGTTCGCCCTCTCTCATTTTAAACTGACCATTGTTTTTTCCCATAATACACCGACTTTTCAAAAAATAACAGTAACCATTGTAATCAGTCCAAACAAGCAGGTTCTCCGCATTGGGCAAATTGTTTAAAAATTGAGCCGCTTCATAACCGCCATAACCCCAAGCATCAGCAATAATCCGATTTTTAGGAAGCAGATCATTAGTATAATTGAAATAAAAAGGCTTCGTTTCCCAAAGACTCCAAAAACTGATAATTAAAATTCCAATTGTTATCCATATTTTATTAATTTTTTCTAACCATTTCCAGGAAAATAATTCCCAAATTCCAATACTGGCAAGTAATAAAACGAGCGGATAAAGCATGATGCCGTAACGAGTAGTAACTAATAATTCTTGCAAGAGCATCGCTGAATAAAAGGCTATTAAAAAAAGCATAATTAAAAAAACGGTTTTTGTGTGAGTAGTTTTTTTGAAAATAGTTTTGCCTAAAATAAATAGCAAAGCCAAGAGTGTGATTGGTGTGAGTGAAAAAAGTAATGGCACAAATTCCAAGATTGCTTGCGTAAAAAACGATTGTTCTTGAAAGGCGAGACCTTTTTCTGTATCAAAAGGAACTTCTTTCATAATAAGTTCGCCGTATTTAGTATTAGCCATCCAATGATATAACACAAAAATAAAAAGAGCTAAAAAAAACAAAGCGAAAAAACGGGGAGCAAAATTTACAAGAAATTTTAATTTTTGCATGATCCAAGCTAATACTTTGCCTTTAAAAAAAAGAAGCTCAAAAAATAATAAACAAACCACAAGACCAATGGCCAAAAAAATATATTGAAAGCCATTGAGCTTAATAAAAATTTTAAATAAATAACGCGATTGAGTGAATACGGCTGGGAGCAAAAGAGAAAATACTGCCAAGGCACCGAAGATTAGAACACAATAAGTAATAAGTTTTTGTTTGATTTCACGACAAGAATCATTTTTTTCGCTAGTATGTTTAAATAATATATCCACCAAAAGCACTAGTAAAAAATAAGGCACTAAAATAATCGCACTATATTTACTCAAAAGTGCAAAGCCTAAAAATAAAATTGCTAGCAAGAAATATTTTCTTTCTTTGGATTTTAAGTAAGCCAGATATGCAAAAATTGATCCAGCCGAAAAAGACCAAAGCACTGAATCGGGATTGACGATTTGCGAAATGCCTAAAAGAATCGGGGAGAATAAAATAAAAATAGTTGCCCAAAGTGCAATCCATTGATTTCGAGTAAATTTCCAAATAAGCCAAAAAAATAATAAACAAAAAAGACCATTGAAAATTAAAAGGGGCAAGCGAAATAAAAAATGCACCCGTTCAATCTCTTGTGGATTATAAATTCGCTCAGAATTTTTTTGAGAAAATAAATTTTCGGCCGGTTTATTTTTAAATAAAAGTGCCACACCGGAAACATAAGCCAGTGATATGCCTGGCTTGTCATTAACGAATGTGTCATTCCACTTTGCATTGCCAATAGCTTTCCAATAGGACTGAATACGACCATTTTCCGGATCTTCATACATCCAATAGCGTTCATCAGCCGTTTCAAATTTGGTTAGATGATAAAGACCGAAAAAAAGATAGACAAAAAAAGCTACCGCCAAAAAAAAGATAATTGAAAATTTATTAGTCATTTTTTTCATTTTGTGCAATCTGAAAATTCTGGATATTTTTCGAAGAATAATTTAGTATTATTATTGATTAACTTTTTTTCCGAAAAACAATATTGCAACATATTACGCAAATATTCCTCTGAGACTGGACCATAATCTGGAATGAATTTTTCCATATTGCCAAAATTCATCAAGGATGTTTCTGTTGGCTTAATAAAATTATCTGATCCAGCACAAGTTTTGAAATAGCCAACACGATCAGGAAATTTTTCGGCCAAATTCGCCCACCATTTTTTGGCGGTTTCTTCATCGGGAGCACAATTGGGTCCGTCGGGATCATGCGGAGCACCATCTGCCTTGGCAATAACAAATTTTTCTTCATCTTTTAAGCCAAAAGAATGTCCCAGTAGATGTGCAAAAAGATAACTCGTTGCAATTCCATTGCTTTCATCGATTTTATCTTTTAGACTAAAAAATATTCCAGCACTTTCCAGTCTGGAAACATTCGCCCAAGATTGAAAGTCTTTACGAGAAAGCACGATCAATCTAAAATTTTCCAGTTGCACTTTTTCTAAGAGTTTATTTATTTTTGCATCACAACGCAAAACTGGTTTTCGTTCATTTTCCGTTTTTATTTGGCATAATTGTGAATCAGCTCCAGGATTTACTTTATAAATATTATAATTAGTATAAGTTTTCCATGGCTCGATTTGTTTTATGCCCAGCATTAAATTTGTAATATCACTATCGAATTCTTCCCAAGATGGATAGCTTTCTGCAAAAAAAATCAAATTCAAACCACGGGGATAAATTTTTTCTGGATTATGATAGAATTCTTTTTTTTGTATATTTTCTGAATTTTCAGAAAGCAAAAATTGATTTTTAGTATTATCTGGTAGAATAAGAAAATAAATTATGCCAGAGGACAAAAGCAGAGATAAAATAAAAATTAAAAACTTAAAGCGCCTTATTTCTTTGTGGGGATTTGAATTGATTGTTTTTTTGGAAATTATTTGTTGTTGCGTTGTTGATGAATTTTGCTTTTTTGAGAAATGCCAAAAAAGAAAAAACAGCAACAGGCTGTTTGATAAAACGATAGCGATAATAATAAAAATCAACTTAATATCCATATAAATCTAGGAATTATTTTTTCACTAAGTATAATTCACCAAAATCCTTTTCGGAATTAGCAGAAAGAAAAAAAGCAGGCGCGTCTCCCTCAAGACGATATTTGTTATCTTCCGGAATTATTTCTGCATAGTAGCGACCAGAAGCTAGGGAAATTTCTATTTTTCCGCTTTTATTTGTTTTTGTTTCAAAACTTTTTTCTCCCACCGCTATGAATTTTACACGCACAGAAAAATCTGGAACTTTTCCCGTATCGGCCAATAAAATTTTAGCACTTACTTTTGCAGGAGCAATCGCTGGATCAAAAACCGGTTCAGATTCAACAACTTGAGCTTGTTCATTGTTTGATGCTATTTCTGCGTCAACTTTTGCTAGTTCTGCCAAGGTAGCATCAACTTCTTTTTGATAATCAGCAACTTGTGTTTCTAGCAATTGATATTCTGGATTATCAGAAAATAAATCTTGTCCGTAAGAAGTTAATTTAATGATTGTGTAGGGTGAGAAAACAATTACTAAAATAAAGAAAGAGAAAATGGCAAACCAGATTTTTTTATTATGCATAATATTATTTTTTATTTTTTAAAAACTTGATAATACTATTATAGATAAAATTAGAAATTTATGCAAGCAAGAGAGTTTTTGAAGCTCTCAAATTTGGTAAAATTTGAATGTGTTGCTATTAAGGAAGAGTACGAATGGGTGGATGAAGTTTTGATGCGCTTTAACTATGCACTGTTGAGGAAAAAAAGTCGAGAAATAAAAAGCTAAAACCTTTATTGATATCATTCTCTCTGATGATTTTAAATGTGCTAATTATTATAGAGCCAATTTTTTTTGCCAAAGTAGTTATTTTGTAATATGATTTAATTGGTTGTCATTCTTGCGAATGCGGGAATTTATTTCGGAGATCGTCTAATTTGTTTGAAGATAATATAATTGGGTCGTAGCCAAGCGGTAAGGCAATGGGTTCTGATCCCATCATGCGTAGGTTCGAATCCTACCGACCCAACAAGATTAAAAAGCGGTGCGGGGCAAATAGGACAACCCCGCCGGCGGGATTAATTGGGGGTTCAAATCCCTATCTCCGAACACATTTTTTGTGAAGAATGAATTTCTATGGAAATACAAATCGTTAAATTTTTAAATCAGCTCTGGTTTGGTTGGATTGATCCCGTAACTAATTTTATTAGTGGCGAAATTTTCTTGATTTTATTGTGGACATTAATTACTTTTGCAATTTTTATTCTAGATAAACGCAACGGCAAAAAAGTTTTGCTTGCTGTGATTGTTGCTTTGGTTTTACATTTTTCTATCAGTGAGGGTTTGATAAAACATTTTTTGGCAGATTATTTTTTTCGAATAAGGCCATATAATTTTGATCATAGCATTTTGCCAATTGGCAAAAAATATCTTGATTCATCTTTTCCCTCCAGTCATATGGCAAGCACGCTGGCCGTGCTTTCAATATATTTTTATTATTACAGAAAATTTTGGTCAGTGATGTTTTTATTTATTTTATTTATGGCTTTTGCCAGAATGCACAACGGCATGCATTATCCAAGCGATGTTTTGGCAGGATTATTTTTGGGAATGATTTATGGAGCGAGTGCAATTTATTTTGTGAAAGTTGCACACACCTACATTCTACCCTGAAATGCAATTTTGTTTGCATACTTTTTGTTTTCAGTGTATTATTTGATTATACAAAAAGTATAGCTTAAGTTATTGATTTGGGGAATTTATTTCGCAAGA
>JBAXKA010000039.1:0-9156 GCA_037137555.1 Candidatus Moraniibacteriota bacterium | reverse complement strand
TTAACCACTAACGAAACCGCCACCTGCAAATATGCCACCACGCAAAATACTGACTATCATTCTATGCTAGAATTTAACTCAACCAATAACATCAACCACGAAATCTTAATCACTAATCTCAATTCCGGACAAACCTACAACTATTATATTAAATGCCAAGACAATGCTGAAAATATTTCTAGTGAGGAAAACCTCACTTTTCAAATCGCCCCCGAAGAACAAAAAACTTCTCTCAACTCGATTAAAATTAAAATTGACAGACAAATCAATAAATTCAAAGACACCATTCGCATTAACAAAAACAAATTCAAGCTAAAACAAAAAGATGACAGCCTTGCCAATGGAGAAGTTAAAATCTATAAAAATAATTCTCTCTGGAAAACCATCCAAATTGATGCCGATGGTGCGTGGAGCAAAACCCTAAAATTAGCTGATGACACAACCAAAACCATCAAACTTAAATTCTATGACACTTTTGGCACTCTAATGGGAACTAAAAAAGCCAAAGTCAAAGTGGAAGCGGAAAAACAAAAAACAAAAACTATTCCCGCAAAATTAACTTCCAGTAGATATCAAAAAACTGCTCTTTCTGTTGTAGTTAATCCGTACGCTAGTTTAGAAAAAAATGATTCAAGTCAGGAGACATTGAACCGACAATATGATGATAACGCAAAAACAGAAAATGTTTCTTCTGATTCGAATAATCAGGTTCAGGTGGAAACGCCGAAAACCACGCCGGCTAATAACTTTAAGTGGTGGAATCCGCTTAGTTGGTTTTAGAGTGGGTTTTTGTTATCGAAAAAAACATAGAGTCACATTGCAATGTGGCTCTACTTGACGGGGGAATGCAAATGGTTTATACTTTAAATATTGAAAAATAAGCTTATAAATTATTTATGCAAAAACAGTTTGATAAAATTTTTAAAATATTTTTGTTTATTATCAATTTATTGCTTTTTGTAATTGTGGCTTTGGTGATTAAAGATCAAGATCAAAAAATTAAAACTGCTAATGCCTTAAAAGCAATTGACGAGAATATTCCGGTGACTGATTTGGAAATTTCTCCAGTGCCAACACCAACACTAACATCAACACCGACCCCAACGCCAATAATTACTCCGAAAAAGCCGGTTACTGCAACTCCAAAAGCGACACGCACCACTAAAAAATCATAATATGCTAGAAAACAAAAAGGCCGTTGAGTTAGATTTTAAGGCATTAGGAATGGATATTTATTTTCAGTTGGTGTGTATTGAAAGTTTGAAAGAAAAAGCAAAAAAAGATTTAAGTGAATTGCGAGAATTTTATTTTTTGCAAGAAAAAATATTTAGTCGTTTTGATGAAAAGAGTGAGTTGAATTTTTTTAATCATAATTTGGGAAAATTTCAGAAGGCTTCAGTGGATTTTTTGCAAGTAGCCAAAAAAAGTTTGGAGTATTATCAACTAAGCGAAAGATTATTTGATCCACGAATTATTGAAACGCTGGAAAAAATTGGTTATCAGAAAGATTTTAAGTTATTGAATTTAGCAGAAATGAAAAGTGAAAAAATACAGCCAAAAATCTCGGGCGATTTGGCAGAAGTCTTGATCATTAAAAATAATAAAATAAAATTTGCCTGTCGCATGGATTTTTCCGGTATTGCTAAAAGCTATATTACGGATAGAGCGGGGGAGATGTTAAAAGAAAAAAACTGGCAAAATTTTTTATTAGATTCTGGTGGCGATATGTTAGCTTACGGAAAAAATAGCGATAATGAAAAATGGAAAATAGATCTGGAGGGTATTGCTGAAAATAAAATGCTATTCAAATTAGAAAATGAAGCAATCGCCACTTCAGGTATTGGCAAGCGAAAATGGGAAAGTGCGGGAAAAAAGTTTCATCATTTAATTGATCCAAAAAATCCAGAAAAATTTTCTTTTGACTTGCAATCTATTACAGTGATTGCAGAGACTGTAATCGAAGCGGACATTTGGGCAAAAGTTTTATTTTTGCTAGGGAAAGAAGAAGGTCAAAAATTTTCAAATATAAATAAACTTAAAAGTATTTTTCTGGATTATCGTGGCAATGCTTGGGTTTCTGGTGAAACAAAAAATAATAATTTAATCTAAAAATATGGGCTTTGATAGCACTGGTCAATTAATTCAAGAGATTCCTTGGGCAGGGTATTTTGCCAGAGCGGGTGGACTTGTGGCTTTTTTGCTTTTATATTTTTCTATTTTTTTTGGCCTGGCAATTCGCTTACCAATTTTAAAAAATCTATTAGCACCAGTTTATTCTTTTTCGTTGCACAAAATAATTTCCGTGCAAGCATTTATTTTTGTGCTTTTGCATGTTTTATTTTTTTTCGGTGATAAGTATCTTGATTTTGGCTTTAAAGATATTTTTGTGCCGTTCGCTTCTGTGTATAAATCGGAAATAGTAGCATTGGGAGTTTTTGGCATGTATATTATGTTTTTCTTAATTATTTCAACATATCTCAGGCGCTTTTTGACTTATGCTGTTTGGCGAGCAATGCATTTTCTAAATATTATTTTATATATTTTTATTGTAATACACGCTTATTATCTCGGATCAGATTTGCAAGGTGGCTATTTGCAGAAAATTTTTATTGGGCTGAATATATTTCTTGCGATAATATTTATTTTGGCATTGATAATCAAATTAAAAAATGCCATAATGGCTAAAACAAATGCGAATTTATCTTAAAGTTATTCCGCGCTCTTCGCAAAATATAGTAGAAAAAATCAGCGAAGGGGAATATCGCGTCAAACTAACAGCACCACCAGTGGATGGAAAAGCTAATGAAGCATTAATAAAATTATTAGCTGAATATTTCAATGTTTCCAAGAGTGCCATTTTGATTGTTGGTGGAAAAAGTCTGTCGAGAAAAATGGTGGATGTTTTGGGGAGGGATGATTAACGCGTTTAGCTTATAAGCTAAACTTTCTTGACATTTCAAAAAGTTTAGCTTATACTATAAACATAAACATTAAGGCAAAAATAACATGTTAAATGAGGTTATACGCAGAGAAAAATATCTTGAAAAAATATATCTTTTTAAAAATCAAGCTGTCATCAAGGTGATAACGGGACAGAGACGAACTGGTAAGAGCTATATTTTGAAAAGCATTATCGGTGAGTTGGAATTACAGGGCGTTTTTAAAAAAAATATTATCTATCTAAACAAGGAGGATTTGCAGTTCGATAAGATTATTTCCTATAAAGAGTTGCATATTTTTATTGAAACTAAATTGCAAAAGGCGAATAAAAATAAAAAGATTTATTTACTGATTGATGAGGTTCAGGAAATAAGCGGATTTGAAAAAGCCATTCGGAGTTACGCGCTAAATAAAAAATTCGATATCTATATTACAGGTAGCAATTCTGAAATCATTTCTTCCGAGCTGAGTACTTATTTGGGAGGAAGATATATCGAAAATTTTATTGCACCGTTGGACTTCAAGGAATTTTTGAAGTTTTCTGGATTGAGAACGAATCATGAAAGTCTCGAGAAATATTTCCGCTATGGAGGCTTACCTTTTATTCACAATATGCCACTAAATGACGAGGTGGTTTTTACATATGCTAAAAATATTTTCAATTCCATCTTGTTGAAGGATGTGATAAAAAAATTTGAAATACGCAATATCGCATTGCTGGAAAAATTGGTTATGTTTTTATGTGGTAATATCGGTTATGAATTTTCTGCCAATTCAATTTGCAAATATCTAAAAAATGAAGGCATTAAAGTGACGCCGAGTATCATTTTGGACTATTTATATGCTTTGCGCGCGGGCTATTTTATCCATGAGGTGAAAAGGTATGACCTAGTGGGCAAGAAAGTATTTAAGCAAAATGCCAAATATTATGTGAATGATATTGGAATAAGAAACGCCCTCGCTGGCTTCAATGAGGCGATGACTAATCAAGTGATGGAAAATATTGTCTTTATGCAATTGAAAAGCGATGGGTATGAAATATATACAGGAATATTGGAAGGCAGGGAAATCGATTTTGTGGCAATTAAAAATACAAAAATTAAGTATATTCAAGTGGCGCTGACAATCGGGGATACAAAAACCAGAGAACGAGAATTTGGAAATTTATTGAAAATTAAGGATAATTTTGAGAAAATAGTTATTTCAATGGATCCAGTAGTCAATGAATATCAGGGCATCAAGCATATAAAGCTAATTGATTTTTTGTTGAAAGGAGAAGTGAAAAAAGTAAAATAGCCAAAAGTGTTAGCATAATTGTTAGTGGAAAAGGTCTGTCGAGAAAAATGGTGGATGTTTTGGGATTAGATTTGCTATAATATTTTCATGAACAAAGCGAAAATATTTTTGTTAGTTTCTTTGAATTTTATTGTGGGTGTTTTTACCGCTTCGTTTTTTTATCCGGATTTTTTTTCTGTGATTTTTGTGTATTTTAGTTTGCTTTCAGCCATAATTATTTTCTTTGTTTTTTATAAAAATAAAATCGCGATTTTTATTTCACTGGCACTGTTATTTTTTACGGCTGGTTTTTTTAGCACACAGAAAAAAATTGATAAAATAAATTTATTTAAAATAGCACAACAAGAAATGGATTTTTCCGAGCGAGGCATGATTGTCAGTGAGCCAAAAATAAAAGATAATACTCAGGAGCTTATTTTTATGCCCGTAAATAAAAATTTTAATATACTAATTCAAGAAAGTGCGTATCAAAAATATGTTTATGGTGAAGAGCTGGACCTAAAATGCAAACTGGAAATGCCAAAAAATATGGTGGACAGTGATTTTGATTATAAGGCCTATCTGGCACGACAAGATATTTTTTATATTTGTCAAAAACCGCAAATTGAAAAAACGGGAAAAAATTTGGGCAATCGTTTTTATGGTGCTGTTGTGGCGTTGAAAAATAAATTTAGTGCAAATATTTATGCACTTATTCCTTCGCCGGAAGCAGGACTACTTGAAGGATTGATTATTGGCGGAAGTGGAAATTTATCCAAAGAAATTAAAGCTAATTTTTCACGCACTGGCATGACGCATATTGTGGCAGTGTCCGGATATAATATTACAATTGTGGCACAATATTTAATGCTGGTGGGATTTTTTCTGGGACTGTGGCGACGACAAGCTTTTTGGTTTGCCATTACAGGCATTTGGATTTTTATTTTAATGACCGGTTTTCCCGCTTCGGCTATTCGGGCTGGCGTAATGGGAACGCTACTTTTGTATGCGATGAAAAATGGACGGTTGGCAAATGCCGGCAATGCGATTTTATGTTCAGCCGCCGTGATGCTTTTTTGGAATCCCTTGCTTTTGCGTTGGGATGTTGGTTTTCAATTATCTTTTTTGGCAACAGTGGGCATTGTTTTTTTCTATCCAATTTTGGATCAATATTTTGGCAAAAAAATAGAAAAAATTTCTGCTCCGCTGGCTTTTATTTCTGAAATTTTATTTATGTCATTGTCCGCTCAAATTTTTGTGTTGCCAATTATTCTTTTTAATTTTCAAACACTTTCACTAATTTCTTCTCTGGCCAATATTTTAGTTTTACCGATTTTACCCATCACAATGCTTTTAGGATTTTTGGCCGTGGCAATTAATTTTATTTTCCAGCCGTTGGCAATCCTTTTTTCTTGGCTGGCTTATTTGCCATTACGGTATGAAATTTTGGTGATCAATTTTTTAGCTAGTTTGAAATTTTCCGCCATCACCGTGGGACTTTCCTGGCAAGGAATGGTGATTTGGTATATAATTTCAATTAGTGGGGTTTATTATTTTAAGCAGAAAATTAAATTAGATGGGATTTGAAAAAAATAGGTTTGGAATAATTTTTTATGGGCGATAAACAAAAACAAACTTGGGAAACATTTCAAAATAAAATGGCTGATCTCAGAAAGAGGCAAGCTACTGTTTTAGCGTTGATTAGCAAGAAATTAGACCAGCAAAAAATAGGCAGTATAATTAAAAAACTGAAAAAATAAATGGGACACGAACAGGCTAAAATTGAACAAGTTGATGTGCGGAAAGCACAAGAAATTTCGCTCGAAGAATCCCGAGAGACTTTTACGCAAGAGGCGTTGATTAAAGCTGAGGAGGCAGTGGTGAATTTTAAATCTGAGGGCGCGCAAGGCATATTTTCTCTTGAACAAAGGGCGATAGTTGATGATCTAGAGATTGATGCGGAAGATAAAGATGAGTTAGTTGCTTTAAATCAAGAGGCCAGCATGGCAAAAAATAATTTAGCGAGAGAGTTGCAAGACTTCAGTAAGCGCTATTCTCCTTTGAAGCGAAGCAAAGTAGCCTCGGAAATTTGGCGATTGCGTAAAGAGCATCAAGAAAATAAAAAACAAATAGAACAACAGAATATTGAAATTCAGGAAAAAAGAACGAAAATAAATAAAGAAATTGAAAATACAAAAACAAGAATAGAAAGAATAGAAAGGGTAATTTCTGGACTAGAGAATGATGTGCGAGAACAAAAAAGTAAAGTGTGGAATAAGATCACTAGCTTGTTTCGAAAAGAAAAATTGGCTGATGAAGAGATGCTTGAGATTGCCAATGATAAATGGAAAAAGGCCAAAGAAGAAATTCAAGAAAGATTCGCACTGTTGGATGAAACACAAAATGTGGTTTTGGCTTCTTCGGGACTCGAAGAGACTAGAGAAGAGCTCAAGAGTTTTTATAGCGAGCAAGCAGAAATAAAAAGCCAATTCGAAGAAGAACGAGAGCAAAGAGATGTTAAAAAAATTTCTCAAGACAAGGGTATTATTTTTTTGCATGGGTTACCTCTCGAAGGCTTAAGAGCGATGAATAACACATCAATGAATAATCCGGGAGTGAAAACCACAGAGATTTCGGAAGAAGAAAAATTAAAAGTTCTCCTTGGTTTGGAACCAACAATATCTTCCTCAGCTGTAAGAAAAGATGAAGCTCTGGATAGGATTAACACGATGTATCCCTTCGGAGTCATTTTAAAGGGAGGTCAAATTCTGGCGGCTCATAATAAAGATTCCAGCACTTTGGCTCAGCATATATATAATAGAAAAACAAAGGATGTTGTGGTTAATGATAAAATGTTTGAAAATAGCTCTATTCAAAGTAACATATCGGAGAATATTGATGTTGCCATGTCGGAAAGAAAACACAATTACAATTATAAAGAAGCGGATAAGGTTGATTATAATGAAATAATCGTAGAAAATCCCCAAGTTGCTGGTTTTTATTTGAATGTAGATTTTACGGATGAAAGTTTGTTGGGGCAGAAGATGCTGGAAAATGCAAAAGTAAAAGTGCAACAATTTTGTCGTCAATTTAATTTGCCGGCTTTCGGAATGCATAAAGGTAAAATGCATGAAATAGTGAATCAAGATGGAGAAATGACAGTTGACTTTTCTTCTTTAGCAGAGTTGTCATTAGAAGATGTTGTGAATTCAGGAAGAGCAATAAGTGTTCAAGAAAAAATAGCTTATGCTAATAGTGTTATTGAGAATAGTCCTTTCGTTATTGAAACAAAACACAAGGAAAATTTTGACGGATTTGGTTACGGAAGAATTTTCTATGACTATGTCAAGAGATTGCAAGGGGGTGAAAAAGTGCAGATATGGAATGGTGATGGTGTAAAAAATAGCGTAGATGGCAGCCCCGAAGTATTTTTAAGTGCAGGTAACAATTTGAGAGTAACAGAATTTATCGATAATGGCGTAAGCGACATTTGGGATGAGGATGGCGGAATAATAAGTGCGTATGGCCTTATTAGAAATTTTGGTTTTAGAAGTCTAGATGGAGCGCGTGCAACTGGAAAGAAGAATCAGCTTGATAATATTGGTGTCTTGCTAGGAGGTGTCCACGAGTTAATTATTGCCAAAAGAGAAATATTGAGTAGGCTTAATGCTTCTAAATTTGATGCAACTAAAGTGGGAGATATTAGTGTTTGGAAAAAACAAATCAGCTCTTTATTGTTTTTTGTTTATGGACTAGCAGAGGAAGCGAAAAAAGATGGTAACGATGAGGTGTATGCTCAAGCTATGTCCATAGTGAAAGAATTTGGCTCAGTTTCTGATTGCGAGATTTTCGTCAGAGAGAGAATAAACCAAAATGGAAAATTTCAGATTTTAGAAAAAGACATACCACTTCAAGTGAGAAAAAGAGTGGCGGAGTTGGAGGACATTTAATCCAATGGAATTATTTTAAATACCAGAAAAAAAGAATTTTTTTGAATATTTTATGCCAAACCGCAAGCCAATCTATTTTTTGCTGGGAATTATTTCAACGATCGGGTTGATTTTTTTCGGTGCCAGTTCTGGTATTGAAAATCAAAATCTGCGAATAGTTTTTTTGGATGTGGGACAAGGTGATGCTATTTTAATTTCTCAAGGAGAAAAGCAAATTTTAATTGATGGTGGAATTAGTGGACAAAAATTGCTGGAAAAATTGGGTGAGTATGTGCCTTTTTGGGATCGCAAAATTGAAGTTGTCATGGTTACGCATCCTGATGTCGATCATCTTTCAGGCTTGGTGGATGTTTTGAAAAATTATACTGTCGATCAAGCGATTGAAAGTGGCGCAAAAAGTCAGTCGCAAGTTTTTGGTACTTTTGAAAAACTAATCGAAGAAAAAAAAGTGGAAAAACAAATTGCAAGACGAGGAATGAAAATAAAATTGTCTGATGATGCCAGTTTAGAAATATTTAGTCCAACTGATGCTGTGGTGGATAAATTAAAAGACGATACGAATTCAGCTAGCATTGTGGCAAAGTTAACTTATGGAAAAAATAGTTTTCTGTTCACTGGTGATTTGCCACTGGAAACAGAGAATCAATTAGTCGCTGCCGAGTTATCATTAAAAGCGCAAGTATTGAAAGTTTCTCATCATGGTTCAAAATCAGCTACAAGCGCGAATTTTTTGGAACTTGTGCATCCTAGCGAGGCCATAATTTCTGTGGGAAAAGATAATCGTTACGGTCATCCGACAGCGGAAATATTGGATCGTCTAAGAAATCAAAAAATTAAAATTTTGCGAACAGACGAATCTGGTGATGTTATTTATGATTGTGCGAATAGCAAAAATGATTGCGTGGTGACGGTGACGAAGTGAGAGTGATGCGACGGCAGTATAATCTAATCATCATATGAGCTTGAAGCTGTCTTTTTCATAAAAAGCCCT
>JBAXKA010000038.1:0-9417 GCA_037137555.1 Candidatus Moraniibacteriota bacterium | reverse complement strand
GTATAGGTCTGTTTAGCTTCTGGGTTGTATTGAGTGTCGCAAAAGTATTATTGGGCGACACGCTCTATATTTCCCAAAGCACTATCTTATGTACTTAGACCATACAATATATATTTTTTTATTTTATTTTATTTTATTTTTATAATCCTCTATCGCAGCAGTTAATGCTTCACTGGCAAGATTTGAACAATGCATTTTAATTAATGGCAAACCACTCAAAGCTTCTGCGACATCATCACGCGTAATTTTGCTAGCAGCTTCAATTGTCTTATTTTTTGCCAAATCAGTGATCATTGATGATGTTGCAATCGCACTAGCACAGCCAAGCGTTTCAAACTTAATATCTGAGATGATATTTTTCTTGACTTTAATATAAATTTTCATTAAATCACCACAAGTTGGATTGCCAACCATTCCCATGCCATCAGGATTTTTAATCACACCCTGATTGTGAGGAGCTGTAAAATGAGCGATAACTTCTTTGGAATAATTCATAAAATTATTTTTTATTTTTTCTTAGCATAGTATTCTTTCAAAAGTTCTCCGGAAACTTTGCGTAATTTTTCCAAAACTTTTTTTAATTTAGAAACAAAATCGATCAATTCTTTTTTTGTGGTATATTTTCCGAGACTAACACGAAGCGACCCATGTGCTTGTTCTGGTTTTAGTCCGATTGCCAAAAGAACATGTGATGGATTGAGCGATCCTGATGAACAGGCTGAACCTGTTGAACAGGCAACGCCATTTGCATCTAAATAAAGTAGCAAACTCTCCCCTTCTACATTAGAAAAACTAAAATTAGCAATGCTTGGTGATCTTTTTTTGCGTGAACCGTTCAGCCGAACGCCAGAAATTTCTTTTAGCACTTTATTAATTAAATAATCACGCAAGTCTTGAATTTTTTTTATTTCTTTTTGTTTATTATTTTCTAGTAACTCAATGGCTTTTCCCAAACCAATAATTCCAGTTGAGTTGAGCGTGCCAGATCGCATAGCAAATTCTTGTGCGCCACCATCTTGAATTCTAGTAATTAAGGTGCCTTTTTTAACATAAAGTATGCCAACGCCTTTTGGTCCATAAATTTTATGGGCTGACATTGAAAGCAAATCAACGCCTAATTTTTTGACATTAGTATCAAAATAAGCAACGGCTTGCGTGGCATCAGTATGAAAAAGTATTTTTTTCTCTCGCTTAGTATTGACTTTTGCTAATATTTTTCCAATTTGAGCAATCGGTTGAACAGTTCCAATTTCATTATTAACATACATCGCAGAAACTAAGAGCGTATTTTTTTTAAGTGCCTTTTCCAAATCAACTATTTTTATAATTCCATCAGCATAAACTGGCAAAAATGTTAATTCAATTTTCCCTTCTTTTTCTAATCTTTGACAAGTTTTTAGCACGCAATTATGCTCAAACATCGTAATAATAACATGCGGAATTTCTGTATTATTTTTTTCATAAGCACGAAGCACTCCTTTGATTGCAAGATTATTTGATTCAGTTGAACCACTTGTAAAAACGATTTCCTCCTCGAGGCATTTTAAAAAATGGGCTGATTTTTTTCGTGCGTCATTAACAGCATCCATCACATTTCTTCCAAAAGAATGTAATGATGATGCATTGCCAAATTCTTCACTAAAATAGGGCAACATAGTTTTCAAAACTTCTGCGTCCACTGGCGTTGTGGCAGCATAATCTAAATATATTTTTTTAGTATCCATAATATTTTAATTTTTTTAAATTAGTTCGCTTAACTTAATTGCAAATAAAGTTTTTTTTATTTGCTGTGCCAATTTTGTCCAAACAAAACTCGATGCACATATTTTTGTCTTAAGACAATTATTTCCAGCACATTTGGAAACAATTATTCCCTCCATAATTTCAATAATTTCTCCGGCAGAAATATTTTTTGGATTTTTAATTAGCGTATATCCCCCACTCTTGCCCTTTTGACTTTTGACTAAATTATTTTTACGCAACTTTCCAATTAATGTTTCCAAATATTTAGCCGAAATATTTTCTTCTTCAGAAATTTCCGTGATATTTTTTTGTGCCGGATAAGCGCGTGCCAAACAAACCATTGCCCGCAAACCATATTCAGCTTTAGTGGAAAATTGCATAACTTTAAATCATACCAGATTAGTATGTTTTAAGTATAGTGGTTTTGTGATTTTTGTCAAATCTAGCTAGTTTAAATGATTATGTGCTATACTACTAACCAGCCAATAATCACTAATAAAAAACCTATGCGTATTTCTTATTCTGCTCTCGAGGCTTATAAAAATTGTCCGTTAAAATATAAATATCAAGCGATTGATCGAATTAAAACGCCAAAATCTAAGGAGGCGGTTTTTGGCACGATCTTACATTCAACGATGAAATTTATTCATACGCCGGGCATTCTTTCTCCCACACTTGAGCAAGCGATGGAATTTTTTTCTAATTCTTGGAATCCTGTTGTGTTCGCTTCTCCCGAAGAAGATCGAGCGGCTTTTGTGCAAGGCGTAAAAATTATTCAAGATTATTATCGCCAAAATAATCCCGCCGATTTTAATATCGTCAATCTAGAATCTCGTTTTCAAATTGAGATTGGCGAAGGTGAAAATAAACATATTATTTCAGGCATCATCGATCGCATTGATCGCACGGAAGATGGTTTTGAAATTATTGATTACAAAACGACAAAAAAAATGCCAGTGCAAGAAAGAATTGAAACTGATATGCAACTTACGGTCTATTTATCAGCTTTTCTTTCATATTATCCTGAAGAACGAAAAAAATTAGATAAAATAAAAGTTAGTTTATATTTTTTAAAACACGGCGTGAAATTAACTGCTTCACGAACAGTTGAGCAATTAAAAGAAGCTGAAAATTTATTTTTGGAAACGATAAAATCAATTGAAGCGGGAAATTTTGAGCCAAATATTTCTCCACTTTGCGATTGGTGCGGTTATCAAAATATTTGTCCAATGTGGAAACATAAATATAAAGAAACCTTAAAAATTGATAGCGAAGAAATTACAGCTTTGATTGAAGAATACATTGATTTGAAATCTGCCATCTCACTCACGAAAAATCGTTTAATGAAAATCCAAGAAGATATTGTAACCTACATGAATCAAGAAGGTGTTGAGCGAGTTTTTGGTAAAAACGGCATAATCGCTCGCAGTCTGCGAGTAACCTATAAATATGACGAGAAACAAATTCAAAATTTACTAGAACCACTAGGAAAGTGGCAGGAGGTTTTAAAGCTCGATAAAACTGCACTTAAAAATATGGCTGATTTATTGCCAGCCTCCCTAAAAAAAGAAATTGAAAAAGCCAAAATAGAAGACAAAAAAACTAGTAGTTTAATTGTAAAGAAAGGCTGATTATTTATGCGTTATCTAAAAAAAATCAAAGATTATATTAAACATTTTTTTCTGATTGATGATACGCCCCACAAGATTGCGGCTGGTTTTGCTTTGGGAGTTTTTTGGGGAATTATGCCAGGCGAAGGTGTGGGAACAACATTGGTTACGGCCTATTTTTTGCATTTTAATCGCCTCTCTGCAACAACCGGAGTTTTATTGAGTAATGCTTGGACAACTTTTGTCGTTTTGCCCCTAGCGACAATTGCTGGCGGTTTTGTTTTTGGTGTTAGTCCTGAATTTTTAATTAATAGTTTCAGAGAAACATACGATCTCGGTTGGAAATATTTTTTTACTGAAACTATAATTATTAATATTTTAACGCCATTTTTTGTGGGTTTTTTTATCGTGGCATTTTCTATTGCTTTACTTGCTTATAGTTTGCTTTATTTTATTTTAAAATATAATAAATTAAAATTTAGATAATTTTTCCGGCACTTATTCCTGCCAGATACCCAGTGCTCCAGCAAATCTGCAAATTATATCCACCAGTTGGACCATCAAGATCCAGAATTTCACCGGCAAAAAATAAGTTCTCGATAATTCTTGAACGCATTGTTCTTGGATCAATTTCTTTGAGTGTTATTCCTCCGCTTGTAATCATGGCTTGTTCAAATCCCATGACCTGCGAGACCGTGAATGGCAATGATTTCAAAAGCACTACAATTTTTTGCCGTTCTTTTTTTGTGAGAAAATTTAATTTTTTATCCGGATTGATATTGGCTAATTTTAAAATTAAATTCAAAATTTTTTGTGATAAAATTTCTTTGAAATAATTTTTAATATCCTTTTTATTATTTTCTTGAAAAGCTAAAACTAATGTTTTATCTAATTGCACGGAAGTTAGTTCAGGAAAAAGATCCAGCTTGATTAATACTTCGCCTTTTTTTAATAATGCTAAAATATCTTTACTAATATCAAGCACCAGCGGACCACTAAGTCCAAAATGCGTAAAAAGCATCTCGCCTTGAAAGCTAGCTTGCTTTCTTTCGTCTTGCCAAAGACTGACAGTTGCTTCTTTCAAGCTTATGCCTTGTAGTTCGCAAACCCAATCCTCTTTAATTTTCACTGGCACAAGTGCTGGTGCTGGTGCAATGATTGTGTGCCCCAATTCTTTAGTCCAAGCATATCCATCGCCAGTTGAGCCTGTTACTGGATAGGATTTTCCACCAGTGCATAAAATAAAACTGTCTGCCGTGATTATTTCTTCGCCCACTTTTACTCCACTAATTTTATTTTCAGCAAAAATAAAACCAGCCACTTCTGCGTTCGTAATTATTTCAACTTTATTTTCTTTAAGATATTTTGTGAGTATGGAAAGCACATCTATCGCATCGTCAGAGAGTGGAAAGACCCGACCATTTTTTTCAACTTTTGTGGCTAGATTTTTTTTCTCAAAAAACTCAATTACTTCTTTTGGTCCAAAAATAGAAAAAGCTGAAAATAAAAATTTGCCATTTTTGCCAAGCTTCTCCGTAAATTCTTTAGCATCGTGATTAATTTGCGTGAGATTGCAACGACCATTGCCAGTGAGCAAAAGTTTTTTTCCCAAGGCTGAATTTTTTTCCAACAGCACAACTCTTGCACCGAGCTCCGCCGCTTTTCCCGCAGCAATCATTCCTGCTGGTCCCCCACCAATCACCGCAACATCAAATTTTTGTTGTATTCTTGTCATAGACCTTGACTTTTCAATAAAATAGGAATATATTATAAATATTAAGACGAAAAGGGATCCGAACGGTGTTAGTGCCTAAGGAGCCCTTTTTTTATTGTTTAATTTTATGCTTAATATCTTCTTTGTCCAGATAATCGAAATATTCTGATCCGAGTTTTTTGTATAGCGAGGAGGCAAACTTTTTATTGGGAAATAATACTTTCTTGAATTTTTGCTCTTCAATCAAAAAATCAACCATTCTTTTGTAATCTCCATCGCCTGAAATCAAAACAACTCTATCAAATTCTTCGCCTTGGTAGAGTTTTTTCATAATTGAAAAAATTATATCAGCGTCCACATTTCCCTTTTTCTTTCCAATCATAGCCGCATTATGTTCCCTGAAAACTAGCACAAAACCAGCTTCTTGAATTTTTGTATATAAATCCCTTTTTTCCTCAATCACAAAACCTAAAAAATAATATGCTATCTCAATATGATACTTATCTTTTAAAAAGATTCTAAATTTTTTAAAATCAATTTTCCACGGATTTTTAACTGTGGTTATGCCCATGTATAAATTCTGCCCATCTATGAAAGCATAATTTTTTTCTTTTTTCTGCTCTTTTATTTTTTTCACATTTTTAAGGCCAATATTATTTCACATCTAAAATAGTATATTTCACTTCCCCACTAGGCGTATTAACTTCCACAGCAGAACCTTTTTTCTTTCCCATAAAAGCTTTGCCCATCGGAGATTCATTGGAAATTTTTAGTTCACCTGGATTGGATTCATTTGATCCTACAATTTGAAATTCCATTTCCGATCCATTAAATTTCACATTCACTTTTGAACCAAGTTGAACCACACCTAAATTTTTATCATAAGTTGCTACTCGCGATTCCTTGAGCATAAATTCCAACTCAGCAATCTTAGCTTCATTTTCTCCTTGTTGCCCCTTAGCGGCGCTATATTCAGCGTTCTCGCTCAAATCGCCTTGTTCCTTGGCTTCTTTAATTGCACCAGCAATCCCTTGTCGCAGAGTAGTTTTGCGATGAGCCAATTCGTCTTTAATTTTCTTCAAACCTTCTTCGGTTACAAATTTTATCATAATATTTTTTATTAATTTATTTTTTATAAAAAATTGTCGCTCTTTCGAACGACATTAAGAATTATACCAGAAATAGACTTTGTGTCAAATTTTTTTTATTTACTTTTGTCTCTTGTGAAATACCAATCATAAACTTCTTTCGTCACTGGAACAGCGCTAGAATGTCCTTCACCACCGCCTTCAACTAAAACTACCATGGCAATTTTCGGATTATCATATGGTGCAAAAGAAATAAACCAGGCGTGTGTTTTGTCTTGCGAGCCAAATTCTGCCGTGCCAGTTTTACCGGCTACTGCCACTGGCAAATCTTTAAGTGATTGAGCTGTTCCATCTGTGATAACTTTACGCATGCCTTCTCGCAAAACTTGCATAATATCTTTGGAAATAAAATCCTTTCGAATCATTTCTGGTTGCACAAAACTTTCTGCTCCATTATTTTTACGAACACGGTTAACAATTTTTGGAGAATAAAGTGTTCCGCCATTAGCAATTGTTGCCGTAAAATTTGCAATTTGTAGTGGTGTTGCCAAAACAAATCCCTGTCCAATGGCACAATGATAGCTATCACCAATATACCATTTTTCACCAACCTTATTTAATTTCCATTCTTCACTTGGAATAAGTCCTTTGGATTCTTCTTGAAGATCAATGCCAGTTTTTTCTCCAAAGCCAAATAAATCTTCATATTTCTTCATGCGATTCATACCTAGTCCAGAAATATTTCCATAACCACCGCCGATTGTATAAAAAAAGACATCATTACTTTCAGCAATCGCCGTTCGCACATCACTTGGACCATGCACTTTCCAATCGCCAAAACGAAAACTGCCAATATTAATACTTCCGCCCATGCCACTAATAATTGTGGTGGGAGAAATTGTTTTTTCTGAAAGGGCAGCAGCAGCCACAGCCGGTTTAATTGTTGATCCGGGTGGATATTCACCACTAGTTGCTCGATTAAGCAACGGAATATTCTTATCACTAATTAATTTTTTATATTCCTCACTACTAATGCCATTGGCAAATAAATTATTATCAAAACTGGGGAAACTAACCATCGCCAAAATTCCACCAGTACTTGGATCAATTGCCACAGCCGCTGCGGTTTTTGTTTCAGTTTTTTCCAATACCGCTGACAAACTGTCATATATTTTTTTTTGTAATTCTTGATCAATATTCAAAATCAAATCATCCCCCGCTTCAGGTTTTATAACGCCCAAATTTTTCTTTATTTCTCCTCGAGCATCGACTTCAACTTGCTGTGCTCCGTGCACACCTTTTAATTGTTGTTCATATTTTTTTTCCAAACCAGTTTTTCCAATATAATCTGTCATGAAATAATCTTTATTCTTATTCATTTCTTCTTTAGTTATTTTTCCATCATAACCAATTACATGTGAGAAAATAACACTATCAGCATAATTACGAATAGCGGTTTTTTCCAGAGCAATTCCCGGCAAGTCATTAATTTTTTCTGCTAAAATTAAAGCTTGATCTTGGGTAATATTTTCTTTAAGCAAAATTGAATCAGTCGATTTTTCATTTTGGCTAAGCATTATTATTTCCACATTACCAGAATTAATATTGAGAATGCCAGCAACTTTTTCTGCGAGTAGCTTTTTTTCTTGATCACTCTTTGGCAAATAACTCGGAACGATAACGACATCAATACTAGGAGAATTCCGTGCTAAAATATTACCAAATTTATCCAAAATATTTCCCCTTGGAGCTTTGATGGTTATTTTTCTAATTCGATTTTCAACTGAAACGAGTGCGTAATATTCGCCTCTAAAAATATCCAAATAAAAAACTCTGCCAAATAAAAATAGCAAGGCAATAAAAAATAAATACCAAACAGTCGCGAGTCCTTTTCGTTCGAAAGGTTTTTCAATCAGCGCCTTTTCTTTTTGAGAAACATTCATGATAGCATCTTCAATTTCGATGCCTCGCGCCATTCTCCTTTTTTTGAAATATCGTTGAAACATTTGATGTTAGTTTAGTTGTTCTAGTTTAACATAAACTAACGATCCAGCAAATGAATATTTTTTTTATTTCACAATCAACCAGTTGAAATTAACATCCTTGCTCAAGACCTCACCGTCTAATTCTACGCTGAAACTTATGCCTTCTTCAATTTTTTCGCGATCAATATAAAGGCTACGACCGGAAAGTTTATCCAGTGGTGTAATATAAATTTTGACTCCCGCTTTCGCTTCCGTAGTTAATATTTTTACCGACTCTAATTCGCCAGCCTTAATCAAACTTGTGCCAGAAACATCCGAACTCAATTCGATATTTTTGCCCTTGAGACTATTCGTCGCTTCAATATCCGTAGCTTTAATTTTATTCAGAACTTCAATATCCTTCGCCGTAATTTTCCCATCAAGCAAGTTAACATTTCCTAGGGCATCTTTGATTATTACTTTGTCTAAATTAAAGGCCAATTGAAAATCAATCACGGCTTTAGTTTGATCTTGGAGAGTTTTAATTTGATCTTTTAGATTAATTATATCTTTTGTATCGGCGGTTATTTGTTTTTGTAGAGACGCAATTAATTGCGTCTCTACATTAATGTCATTTAATGTTTGCCCAATCAATTGCAATTTACTATCTACTGATAAACTTTGATCAGCTAATTGTCCGGTTAATTGATTGACGATTTTATTTTGATTTTCGGTGAGGTCAGTGATCGCCGTGTTGATATTTTGGCCGTTAGCGATGATGTTTCCAGTGAGATTTATGGTGGAAGCAGAGATGGTCACCTCACGATTTTGGAATGCCTCTACCTCACGATTTCCGAATGAATTGTCATTTTCCGAGCTAATCGTGATATGGAATGCATCATTTAGCATGGCGAATTGATCAGAAATTTGAGCAATTTGAGTTTGATTTTCCTTAATATTTTTAAAGTTATCAATTGTGTATAATGTGTTTTCTTCGGTCTTTTCGAGCAGTGACATCATCATAGATCCATAGTTCATTCCATTTTTTTTGACTTGTTCACGGGATAATACGCCGGGAAGGTGCAAATTTTGTGCTAGGTAAGTTTCTAGTTCTGGGATGGTGCGGAGAGTATAGCCTGTTTCAAAAACATAGTCTGGGACATTGAGGGTGGTGCCGTCGTCGATGAAAGATCCACCAACAACATTGATGTTGCCGGCGACGGTTAGTTTTTGGGTGGGGGCTGTCGTCCCGATGCCGACGTTGCCGCTATTTGTTACTACCAGTCCAGTACCTGTTG